>NZ_JBFUBG010000056.1:0-40887 GCF_056405875.1 Rhizobium sp. P1_E6
GCGCCGGCCCGCTACGTCGACGACTGGGATCTGATTTTCAAGGAAACCGGCGAGGACCTGTCGGACGAGCTCGCCTATTCGGCCGAAGAAATCCGCAAGGGGATCGTCGAGTGCCTGAACTATGTCGGTACGCTGGACAATATTCATGTCCGCTTCAGCCTTCTGACCGACGCGGCAAATCCCTCCCATCCCTTTGTCTACGTTCCGTTCGAGCTGCTCTACGATCAGCCCAAGGAGAATTTCGTCCGGTTTCTTTCTCCGGTAGCGCGCCGCATCTGCCTGCAGAAGGAATCGTTGATCGCCACACCTCTGGCCAGCGCGCAGTCTTTTTCCGGCCCCGTCCTGTTCGTGAAGTCGGATGCGCATGGGGTGCAGGAACTGCCGGGCGTGAAGTTCGGCGGCAGGCCACAGTTGGTGCTGCCCAAGCTTGCAGCGCTCGACGCGGAATTCGAAGGCATAAGGACCGCCCGGGAAGAGGCCGAGCTGCCGCATCCGGAGCTGCTTTTGCTGCAGGCCGGTCCGCTGGATGCATTGACGCAGCTGCGGGAAAAGATGGCCGCGCCGCTGCAGGATGCGCCGTGGCAGATCCTGCATTTTGCCGGGCACAGCGTTCGTGCCGACGATGGCACCGTCTTCCTGGTTTTGCCCGGATCCGCGCCGGGCAAACTGGCGATGCTCGAGATCGGCGCGTTTGCGCGCTGGGCGAGAGAATCCCAGCTGCGGCTCGTCGTGCTGTCATCGTGCCAGAGCAGTTCGCCCGATGCGGTCTTCAGGCTGGCGCAGGCCGGTATCCCGGCCGTGATCGGGTTCCGCTGGGAAGTGGACGATCAGGAGGCCTCCTACTTTACCCAATGCCTCCATCAGGAGCTCGCCAAGAACATCGCGATGGCGCGCGCCTTTCACCATGCTGTCAGCCTGACCCGGACGAATTATCCGAGGAGCCCAACCTTTGCGTCCCCCATGCTGCTCGCCCAGAATGAGGAGTGGACCGTATGATCCCAAGGAGGAGACCGTGTCGTTAACGACTCTGCTCGGCTTCAAGCAATCCATCGACAAGATCCGCTCGGCGCCCAGCCAGCCGCGTCTGGTCGAATGGTTCGAGAATGATCGCGTCACGCATGACGATCTGCCTGCACGGGTCGACGGCCGGGCGTTCGAGCCGGGCGGGTGCTATTTCGCGCTTCGGCTGGCGGGCCTGCATCTCACGGACTCGCGGCGTTATGCGCAAAAGGTGCTGCCGCTCTGCGTCTGCCTTGCGGAGTTCAACCGCGGCGGCAAGCGGGAGACGGTGCCTTTCTCGCTCGGGCCTGACACGATCAGGCAAAAACTGCAGTTGACGCAGCCGGATGCCGGTGACGAGGACAAACCCCAGTCGGGCTGGGTCGAGCTTCGCGATATCGAAATCATTCCGCCGACGCCGGTTTCCCAGGCCAATGTGGAAGCCTTTATCGGCGTCTATGCCGTTCCGGGCGACGATATTGCAAAGACGCTCTTGAATGTGATGGGAACCATCAGCCAGGCTTTCGGCGGGGCGCTGTCGCCGGCGCTGGCGGTGGCCGAAAAAGTTTATGACGGATTTACCTCCCTGCTGGGCGTGAAGGAGGTCACGCCGGCGGTCGAGGCGCTGCATGGAAACCTGCTGCGCAACAGCGGCTATCTCCTCGTGTCAAACGCACCGGAGGATACGCCCCTCAAGGGCAAGCTCTTCGTTTCGAAGGGAAGGCTTCGCCATGGCGCGGATCCGGTTTCCAGGCTGGTCACGGAGTTCGACTATTGCCTGGTCAGCGTGCAGAGGCTCGATTCACTGGTGGAAACCACGGGCACGGCGCCGGATCTGTTCGGTTCTCTCTGGCAGGAGGTGATCGAGGGTTTCGGCGGCGATCCGAGCGCTGCGGCCAATGCCTTCAAGAAATTGCAGCGCGCCGTCTACGGATCGGCGCAGCTGATCCCGCGGGATCGCGACGCGCTCATTGCGGGCTATCTGGTGGAATATCAAAAGGCGGCGCAGGTCTTCGGCGTCGAGGTAGCGACGGCGGGTGCATCGCGCGGCGGCGAACTGGACAGTGTGATGAGCGCGGTCGCAGAGTTTCCGACGATCTATGAGGCTCTCGTCGGTGGCGGCCAGGATCTCAATGAAAAACAGAAAGACGAGCTGAGATCGGGATCAACCGTCTGGAAGCGTGCTTCCGAATTATTTCCGTCGCTCGCGGAGCAGCCGACAGGGCACGTGTCCGATCGGATCGTCCAGGCTGTCCTGGCGAGTTAGCCTGACCTCATCGGCCAGAGAGGTTCAATCAAGGCCCCGGCTGAGCAGCTGCCGGGCAATGCACAGCAGCCGCGTGTCCTCATATCCTACATCAACGATTGAGAATAAATGCTTCATATCCATCCTCAATCTGCTTGCGCGTCGGTCTCGGCTTGCCCGGCTCCGTCAGATCCGCCTCGATCGCCATCCTGAGATCCCGCGGAATATCCTCGTACTGCACCGCAATATCGAAACTGGCGTCGTTGGCGCGGCTGTTGGCTTCGAAGATGTAGCCTGAGGTCTCGCTTGCCGGCAGCCCGCGGCCGTGGCTGGGCATGCTGATGACGATCGGCAGGAGCAGGCGGTTGATCATTTTCTGGACGTCGCTTTGCTGCGGGTTCTGGCCGTTGTTGATCGTTTTGAACTCGTCCATCTGGTCCACCAGCATGGTCTGGAACAGGGCAGCGCGGCGGGGGGCTTCACTCGATGAGAGGAAGCCGGCGTTGTTCAGGAGGCCGAGACCTTCGAGCTGCGGGCGGGCGAGTTCGAAGGCGGTGGTGAGGTCGAGGCTTTCGAGGCGTGCCTTGCGCTGGTTGGTTGCAGCCATCTGTTGCCAGCCGGTGACCTTTTCCCAGTCCTTGTCGGAGAGTTTTGCGCGATACTGGAAGGCGTCGATCTGCGCGAAGGCGGCGGGGTCGTTGGCGAACTGCATCTGCAGATCGTAGAGGGTGTGAAGATCGGTGGTCGGCTGGCCGTAGGCGCGGACTTTTTCCTTGTAGTCGAGAAGCGTCGACATGCCTGTGGGGCCAATGGCCTGGCGGATGTGGACCGGCAGTGCCCTCGGGTCGAAGTTGGGGTCGGCGATCACCTGGTTGTTGGCCCATTCCTGCATCTGTACGCGGTTCGCGTCCACCGCCTTTTTCTGCGAGATGCAATAGGATTCCAGCTGCGCGGCAGTGGCGGCGCGCAGGCTGGGATCGGTGATCCCGTTCAGGCCCTCGTCGATCGCTGCAAGGCCGTCGGGGTTGTAGTTCGGCAGGTTCATCGTCTTCTCGTCGACGATGCCGGATGTGCGGAAGCCGATGACCTGATTTGCAGCATGGGCGGTCAGCGCGGTTTCGCCCGCACGTCTGGGATCGGGGCCGAGCACGAGAATATTGCCGTCGGCATCGTAGCCACGGAAGAAGCCGATATGGCCCTTGTCTTCGTTGTTGTTGTTGTTGCTGTTGCGAGTGCCGCTCGTGGTGCCGGCCTGCTGTGCCGTGCCGAGGACGACGAGGTCGCCCGGGCGGGGCGTTTCGGTCGGCAGGCCGAAGCGCAAGAAGGCTTTGGATGCGAGCGTCGCGGCTTCGATGGCGGTGCCGGCAGGGGCTGCTGCGCGCAGAACGCGTGTGGCAAGCGTAGCCAGCCAAGGCTTGAGCGAGGGATCCACCGAGGGGCCGGCGGCGTTTTTCACGAAACCTGCGAGTGCCACGTCGTCCTTCGCCTTGCCGGGGAAGGCGAGCGTGCCTGCGACGGTGCGGAAATCTTCGGGGCCACTCGGCTGGCGGGAAGGGGCCGGAGGGGCAGCGGTCTGAGCGCCGGTGGTCTGCGAGGCCGTGTTCTGTGAGACTGCGGTTTGAGATGCTGTCGTCGGCGAATTGGCCGGACGGGTGCCCGCGGTGCTGTCGCCGGCGTCCTTTACCTCGAGGCTGCCGGCCTGTCGGCCACTGGATTTTGTGCCTGCGCCGGCGGGCTGGCGGTTATCTGTCTCGCCGTCGGCCGCCTGGGGCTCGGCCTGCGCCGAACCGGGCGAAGCGCCTGTGTCCGGCGCGCCGGTATAGGTCGGGGGAAGGCCGGCGATGATGTCGGCGGCGTTGCGCTTGCCCTTCTCGTTGGTGACGGCAGGTTCCAGTGATTTCAGCAGTTCGGTCTGGTCGGCGGGCAGCAGGCCGGGGGCCGTTCTGGCATATTGCTCGGCCTTGATGGGGCTTTCGTTCGCCATTCGCAGCACGACTTTCTTCGTCGTGTCGGAGACATATTGCGCGCTCTCCCGGGCGAGCTTTTCCTTGCTCCAGCCCTGCATGCGGCCCTGATGCTCGATCTCGGTGATGCCTTTGTGAATGGCGGCGGTGACCTTGGCCGGGTCGTTATAGACGGCGACGGCATCCTCGGCCGAGGACTTGATGCTCTTTTGGGATGTCTCGGCAAACCAGGCCTTGCGCTGGTCGAATGTGTGGCGGATCGTGCTGTCCAGCAGGGTGCTCATGCTGCTGCGGGTGGCCTCCTCATAGGCGCGCGCCGCACCGGGCCTCAGGCCCTTGCCAAATTCGGCGCGTTTCTGCTCGGCGAGCTTTTCGAAGGCGGCGCGGCCCTCAACGGCGGCGCGGCCGGTCAGCGTCAGGAAGCCGTTCTTGCCATGAAGCGCCTCGCGCTGCCAGTCGCCCAATTTCGTTTGGCGATCCTTGGCGGCGTTGGCATTGTCCAGCTCTTCGACCGTCACGACGGCATCGGCCAGCGTGCCGAGGCCGGTGGCGGCATTCTGCATGCCGCGGCCGATGGCGGCGCCGAAGGCCTCGGCATCAGCCTTGACCGTGAAGCCCTCGGTATATTCCGGGCGAAGTGCTACGTGCTGCTGCGTATCCTGATAGGTTGGAACGGTCGGCATTCATCACCTCACTTGAAATAGCCGAGGGCCTGGCCCTGCGTATAAACCTTGCCCGAGCCGCCGAGGATCGTTCCTACGGCATCGAGGTAGCCACCCTTGACGGCGGCATCGGCGCGCATGCGGTCGAGCTTGGCGCTCGCCAGCTGGTTGGTGCCCTGCATCCTGTAGCCATAGGCTTCGCGATAGGCATTGGTGCGCACGTTCAACGCATCGATCTCGCCCATTTTAGCCGTGTCGACGATCGTATCGAGCGGTGAGCCGAAGGTGAGGTCGACGCCGTTTGCGGCCATCGCCGCGCGCTGGCGGCCTTCGAGTTGCGAGGTCTGCAGGCGCTTCTGTTGCTCTTCCTGCTTGCCGCGTTCGATCGCGTCCTTTGCCTGCTTGTCGGCAATCTGGGCATTCATTTCGGCGACCTGGGCGTTGTATTTGTTCGCCTCGCTGGTCGCCTTTGCCTGCTGCACCTGACCGGCTGCGCCGAGAAGCGTCGAGCCCAATGTCAGTGCAAGACCAAGATCACACATCGGTCTCTCCCATTTCAAAGAGTTGGCCCATTTCGAAGAGCCGGAATGGATGCCCGTTGATCTCCACAGGCTCGAAAAGCCGGAAGCCCAGCCATTCGAGCCAGCGCAGGGAGACCGTGTTGCGCGCATCCACGAAGTTTCTGATCACGGCATAACGGCTCAACAGTTGAGCAGGCCAATCACGTGAGATCCGAAGAAAGGCACGGAAGTTTTCCTCCACCGCATCCGTGCCGAGCAGCCAGGGCGCGCCGATGCCGGTGAGGATGTTGATATCGCCGACACCCCACATCACCTCGGGCCGGCCATCGAAAAACGCGGTCCAGGCGAGCGACGAGTGGCGGTAGGAGAAGGAGAGCGCCGAGATCGGCGAGCGGCCCGAGGCGGCGAAGACTTCGTCGCGGTCGGCGGCCCGCATTCGCGCAGCAATCTCTCTGATATGGTCGGGCCTCGCCGGCATGATCGCGATCTCAGCGGCCAAGGGTGACATCCGGCATGATGGAGAGGATCGTCATCGGCAGCGGGTCGAACTGTTTCACCCACATGGCGCCGCTGGTGTTCCAGTCCCAATAGGGGGTGATGGTGAGATCGCCGGTATAGAGGCTGATCGCCTCGTTCCAGTTTTCGTTGCGGCGCTGCTTGTATTCCACCAGCACATTGCTGTCGCGTTCGCCATCCTGCGGCCCGGTGAAGATGCCGCGGGTGTTTTCCACCCGGAAGGTCACTTCGGAGACGGATTTGGTGCGGCCCTGCACGGTGCCGAGGCCCTGCACCTGGCCGACATCGAGATCGAGCGTTTCGATGGCCGCCGTCACCGGCAGGCCGATATGGATTTTCGAAGCGGCGTTCTGCAGCCGCACGCTGCCACCGCTGACGGTCAGATTGCGCACCACATTGCCGTCGGCAAGCGCCACGACGGCTTGACCCTCGAGATGACCAAGTCCGGTGATGGTCGCGGCGGGCGGACCCTGATAAGTCAGTCCGCAATCGACGAAGAAGGCATCCTCGACAGCGTCGAAGGCGCGGCTGTGCAGCCGCTCGATATAGCGTTTCCGGGTGCCATTGACCGTGCGGCGCACGATGAAATAGGGCACATCCTCGCCATTCTCCTCGATGACGGTCACATCCTCGAAGAAGGCGTCATTGCCGGGGCCGCTTTCATGGCGGGTCCAGGCCCAGACATCCTGCTCCTTCATGTAGGTGAGCGACACCAGTGCGCCGTCGTCGAGCACGACCCAGACCACGGAGTCGGGCGCCTGCGCATAATCCCAGGCTGATATCTCGCGGCCCTTGAAAAGGTGGCGGGCAAGGATGGTCAGGTCCTTCCCGACATAGCTGTCCTGCGTATAGTCATAGGAGAAATCGCGCACCACGCCGCCAAGGCGCTGGGCAAAGAGCACAGTATTGCCGACGACGATCGGCTGCACCTTGGCGGCGCCACGATAGCCCTGGTTATCGAGCTTGATGGCGGAGGGCGAAATCGCATCCGCGGTCGAGCCGCCGGTGACGATCCATTCGGAACCCGATGTCAGCAGCAGCAGGCCGCGCACCGAGATCATCGAGCGGATCTCGTTCACCTGCCGGGCGCGGATGCGGAAGGTCACGGCATCGCTTGCCTTGGCGGGCGAGGAGACGCTGAAATTTTCGTAATTGGCGGATTGGCTGAGCCAGACGGCCTGCGGATCGCTGGAGGTCGAGGCGAAGGCGAGCCGCTGCTCGATGAAGGTCACACAGCGCGGATAATTGCCCGCCGCATTGAAGGGGTTGCGGCCGGTTTGCGGCGTGTCTGAGAGGTCGGGCGTGATGTTCTCGTCATCGAAGGTGAGGCCGGTCGTGCCGCCGACATAGCCGAAGATGCCGTTATCATCGCGATAGACGATGTAGCGCGCCGCGCCCGTGACGGCGGCCCAGGCGACACGGTTGATGCCGCCCTGGATGGCGAGGTCGTTGACGGTGGCGCCGGCATTGGAGGGCAGGCTTTCCTCGCCGCTGTCGGCGACGGAAGAAATGCAGTAGCGGTATGTGGTTGCCACATAGCCGGGCTTGCCTGATGTATCACCGGGCTTGGTGACCGAAGGCGTGCCCGCCGGCGGATTGATCAGCGGCTTGAACAGGACCGTCGTCAGCGTCCAGTTATTGTCGGCCAGCCGCCCGAGCTTTCGCACGGGGTGATTGACGTGGCAGAGATAGAGCACATCGGCTTCCTGCACGAAGACCAGATCCTGCACGTCCGCTGCCGTATAGGCGGTCACGACCTCGTAGGGAGCGGCGCCGGTCAGCACCAGCCCGCCATCGCGGAAGATGCGGATATATTGGTGGCCGAATTCCAGGATATAGGTCTGCTCGGTATTGAACTGGAAGCGGATCAGCCGGGCCTGTTTCGTGCTGTCCTTGATCTCGTGGATGAATTGCAGCCCGGCCCGGTTCGACACGCCGCCATGCGGGTGCACGAAGACATTCAGCGCCGTGCGCAAGCCGCTTTGATACTTGGTGAGATCGACGCGGGCGCCAAGTGCCGGCGAAAGCTCGCCTGCGGTGAAGGAGGGCTGGTAAGCGCGAAAATCAGCCATGGGCGCGCACCGCAATCAGTTCGCTGACGAAATTCTCGCTCGTGTGCCTCACCTGATTGGCCTCGGCCTGTTCGGCGGCGGCCCGCGTGCTCTGGGCAATCGCCATCGCATCGGCGCGAATTTTCGGATCGCGCGTCAGCGGCATGGCAAGCCGCACGGCCAGATGCCAGGAGAGCGCTTCGACGAAGAGCGGCGAATATTTCGTCGGGTCGGTCAGGCGGCAGGTATAGCGCAGGAGCACCGGCGAGAGATCGCAATAGAGCCTGTCGCCTTCGAGCGCGTAAGGGTACTGCAGCTCGCGCCCGGCCTCGTCGAGATCGGGGTTCAGCGCTTCGGGCGTCGCGGCGGCATCGGTGGAATAACGCGGCCGGATCCAGCGGATCTGCAGGCAATCGGCCGGCCGCGCATAGGAATGGCGCCAGACCCCCGGCTTGTCATTCTCCAGTTCGCCCAGCGACAGCGTCTTGCCGGCGGCCTGCCAGGAAAAGGACTGCAGCAGCACATCGCGCGTCTGCGCATAGAACTGATTGCAGGCGCGCGCTTCGGCGCTCTTTTCGGTGAGATCGTTGATATTGTCCTTGCCGATATTGGAAAGGGCGAGATTGCAGATAGAGACGACAGTAGCCATGAACCAACCTCTTGAGTTGGGCTAGGGCTAGCGTGGGGATGGTTGTTGGGGTGAAGTGGCGCTACACCTTCACCGTGACGACGCGAACAGAAGAGCCCGCCCCAAAGCCGCCGGCGTGGGGAACTTAACGTGCCGCGACCGTTTTCCACATCCTTGACCTATCGGGAGAGCGAGACGGTGCCACAACTTTGTCCCTCCCAGAATCGTTTCGCCCAAACGGCATTGGCTGGCTCCCACCTATCAGGAGTCGCCAATCATACTGCAGGTGTACTTGCTGTAGGTGCCATAGTCGGTGATCCAGCCGTTGTCTTCGAAATACCGGTTCTGGCCAGGTCCGGAAATGACCGTCACATCCTTGCCGGTACGCTGCAGGATATTGTCATGCACCGTCTTTGCCGTTTCCGGAAAGGRGAAGCTGTAATAGAAATCCGACATGCAGCCGCCGCCGGCATTCAGGGCGTAGATCGGCAGGCTGAACTGGTTGAACCGGCTTCCGAAATATTCCCCGACCGTGTTGACCACCACCGCTGGTCCTTCGTTCGAGATGCAGGTCGCCGATATCCCGCTTTCCATGGCCTTCAGGCTTTGCCTGGTCGCGTCGGGCAGGGCGAGGTTGTTGATGAGCATTTCCTTGTCGTCGGCATTGTAGGAAAGTCCGCCCTCGGCAAAGGCGCAATTGACAGGGTCGGGAAAGAGTGTTTCCGCCCATTTGTCTACGGCAATTCTTGACGTCGGAAGAAGAACAGTCGTCGAGAAAAGCATTGCAACTGACATGCCGTGAAAATTGAAAAGCAATGACAACATCTATATTCGCCCCTAACCCCACATGCAGGTTGCATGGCAGGCGCGAATTTTCAACATGGATTTTCCTGCAAAATCTCGGCAACTGATTTCCGCTGCGATGGTGCTCCAAACTTGTCGGGTGGCTGACCTGGCAATGAAGGAGAGACAAGCCACTCACCCCGCATTGCGGCTCACAAACAACCCCGTCTCCTTACCCACCTCCAGTACACCGCCGCCCGTGCGAAACGCCTCCGAGATCGCCGCCCGAAAAGCCGCAAGCTCTTCCTCGCTCGCCCTGTCCCCCGGCGGATAGGATGTCAGCGCCAGGAACACATCCTCCGGCTCCGTTATCCGCATATGGGCCGGGTGCTCGGTCATCGTCACATTGCCGAACTGCGCCTGCATCAGCCGTCCCGCCGTCTCATAGCCGAAGGCGGCACCCGCGGGGTCGTAGGGCGGGCTGCCGAACACCGTCGTCAGCTCGTACATGCCCCGCATGTTGTTGGCACCATTGGTGGTCACTGCAAGGTGACCGCCCGGTTTCAGCACGCGGTGCATTTCGGCAATCGCCTGCGCCTGATCGGCGACGTGGTAGAGCATGTGCATGGCGACGACGGTGTCGAACGTCCCGTCGTCGAAGGGCAGGGCGGTGGCGTCGGCCTGCTTTCCGGTGACTTCCGCGAAGGCGAGCGAGCGGCAGCGATCGAGTCCTTCCTGCAGCATGCCGGGGGAGAGATCGGCAAGCGTGAGATGCAGATCGTCGGGCAGTTCGGTTGCCACGGAAGCCCAGAACCAGGCGGGGCCGCAGCCGATATCCAGCACCTGATCGCCTGACTTGAGGGGAAGCTGTCTTGCCACCCAGGGAAACCAGCCGGTTTCGGCGATCGTATATTCGCGGTTCAGGCGCCCGCGCGCGGCAAGCTTGCGGCTGTCGCTATATTGCTCGTTATTGCCTGTGGTGATGGATGACATGGCTGGCCCTGCTTCCCTCAATGTCAGATGGAATGAATCCGGCGGCTGATCCTGCATCTTTGCCGCGAGTGGGGCAATTGCGATATCTGGCCTTTGACGGGCGGGCGGTTGCCGCGCTCAACCGCACCTGCTACCTCACCCCTCAGCCATCGCCGGCCTCGAAGGAGAAACAGTGAAGAACCCCATCTTTCTCGTCATCGCGAGCCTCTTCATTCTGGTGGCGATCGCCGGCCTTGCGATCAGCTCGGCGCGGCTGATCGGCCTGTTCGGCTGAGCAGTGACAGGGAGCGGCTGCGTCTAGACCTTCCCCGCAAGCGCCAGATAGGCCGAGATCGTCAACACCGAAAGCACCGTCGAGGCGAGCACGACGCGGCCGGTGAGGCTTGCTTCGCGGCCGTAGAATTCCGCCAGCATGAACGGGCCGGTGCCGGTCGGCAGCGCTGCGAGCAGCACGGCGGTATGGGTGGCGGCCGGCGGCAGGTTGAGCAGCGGTGCGGCGATCAGCCAGGTGACGACGGGCTGGGCGACCAGCTTCAGGCCGACGAGAATGCTCGCAGTCGTCGCCCGGGCGCTTGCTTCGCCGGCCCTGTTGCCGGCCAGAAACAGGCCGAGCGCGATCAGCGCGCAGGGTGAGGCTGCCCCGCCCAGAAGCTTCAGGAAGGCATCCATGGGAGCGGGGAGCGAGACACCCGAGAGCATGACCAGCGCGCCGAGGGCGGGGGCGACGAGTAGCGGGTTTTTCGCCAGCGACCGGGCGGTCTTGATGGCGATATCGCGCCGCCGGGTTTCGGATTGCAGGCCGCCTTCGATGAGGATGATGGCGACGGCGAAGAGCACGCAGACGGTGAGGATGGTCGAGATCAGCGTCGGCGCCATGCCGGTGTCGCCGACGAGCGACAGGACGAGCGGAAATCCGATGAAGCCGGTATTGGCATAACTCGCGTTCAGCCCGTCGATCGCGGCATCGGCGAGATGCCGGCCCTTGGCGACGCGCCAGCAGAGTGTGGCGCCGAAGATGACGGCGCAGCCTGATGTAAACGCGATAATGAAGCCCGGCTGCCAGATCTCGGCGGGCCTGGCATTGGCCATGATGTCGAAGAGCAGAGCGGGCAAGGCGAGGTAGACGACCAGTCGGTTCACTTCCCGCGTGGCATGTTCGCCGAGCGCCCCGGTCTTGCGGGCGATCCAGCCGGCGAGGATGAGGGCAAAGATCGGCAGGACAATCGAGAGATTTGTCAGCATTTAAGGTAACTCGGCGCGATTCTTGGCTGGGGCGATCGATGCCTGGCGTGATCATTGCCTAACGTCCCGGATCAAGATAATCCAATGTCATCTTGAGCACTGATTGATACTTCTGGGGTATCGAATGGACACTCGCCACATGCGCATTTTCGTGGCGCTGGCCGAAACGCTGCATTTCGGCCATGCGGCCGCACGCATGAACATGAGCCAGCCGCCCTTCAGCCGGCAGATATCGGCGATCGAAAAGACGCTCGGTGTGACGCTCTTCGAGCGCAATTCGCGCAATGTGGCGCTGACACCCGCCGGCCAGCATTTCCTTGCCGATTGCCGCGTCGTGCTCGAAGGTTTCGATGCCGCCTGCCGGGATGTGCAACTGGTCGCCAGCGGCATGAAGGGCGAGCTGAAACTCGGCTTCATGATGCATGCCGCCCATAGCGTCATCCCGGCGCTGGTGCGGCTCTACTCCGAGGCGCGACCGGATGTACGGCTGATCCTCGAAGAGCGCATACCCACCGATATCGAGGACATGCTGGCCGAAGGGAAACTCGATGCCGCCGTCACCTTCGGCGGTGGCGCCGCGCCGCATCTGAGAACATTGCTGCTTGCCCGCGACCGGTTGTGCCTGATTGCACCGTCAGGCCATCGGCTAGCCGAGGCCGATAGCATCGGCCCGCAGTCGCTGTCGGGCGAAAAGCTGATCGCCGCGCCGGCAACCGTGGCGCCGACGCTGCGTTCGGCAATTTCCCTCTACTGCGCCGGTGGCGGCGTCATCCCGCATTACGCCTTCGAGCCGCGCCTGCAGCACACGATCATCCGGCTGGTGCAGGAGGGGCTCGGTGTGGCGCTGATCCCGCAATCGCTTTGCAGTGACCTTGTGGAGGGGGTGGTGTCGAGAGCGCTCGACGCTGCGCCGGAATTCGATGTCGTGCTCTGCGCCTCGCGGGCTGCCAGGAACCCGGCCGTGCCGCAACTGTTCGAGGTGGCGGCTGGCGCGGGCGGGCGTCGAGGAGAGGGATGATGTTTTCGGCAGGGGCGCCCTTTCGATTTTTCGGGATTGGGCCCCTGCGATTGAAGGATCCGCCCCAAACCCCTCCCCATACAGGGGAGGGGCCTAACCTGCCGCGCCGCTCCTGCGCTCTTCACCGTTTCAGGATAGGCGAGGCGGTGCCGCCCCTGGTCTCTCCCCTTTTTGGGAAGGTTGGGGCGGTGTTTTTGACTCCACGTGTCCTCGTAAACCGGCTTGATGAGGGGAAAAGGTTCTGGCCGCCGCCTCGCCTCTCGATTTCGCGTTGCCGAAGCGCTCAGAATTTCACTTCGACGGCGGGAAAGAAGGCGTCCTTGGGCGGATCCTTGTCGGCGCATTCCGCGCCATTCACCAGCGCACCGCCGCTATCGCTCAGGATTTCGCCCTCGTGATCGCTCCAGACCACGATTGCCTCCGGCGTCATTCCCGAGAAATCAGCGTCGGGACCGGGCGTCACCTTGCCTTCGGCATTTCCATCCCACCAGAAAAGTTTTGGCGCAGGTTTGCCGCCATCGGGCTCGGAGCCTGCCAGGACGAGATATCGGCTGCCGACCCGCGCAATGTCGCGCACGCCACGGCCGGTCGTTCCCGCTCCATCGGAAAGGTCCATCGTGACGACACGGGTAATTTGCGCAGATCCCGTGTCGCCAGGTCCCAGCTTGACCAGCTGCAGTGGATTGGCGAGCTCGAGCAGGATGGCGCGGTCATCGGGCACCGGCCCCCGCAAGCCGATCAGAAGATGCCCGTCGGGCGTTGCTGCCAGACCTTCGATGTTGACGCGGGTTTTCAAACTGTCTTCGCTGCTGCCGAGCGCCTTGGCCATGTCCGCACGAAGATTGCGATAGACCTCGCCCGAGTTGGACAATGTCCCATCGGCCGACACGCTGGTGGCAAATAATTCCTTGCGCTTTTTCTTGTCTTCCCCGCTGCTGTTCAGCGAATGGGATGTGAGCCAGAATATGGTGTCGCCGATACGGGCGCTGCCTTCAATGTCCGTCACGTCATCGACCGCGAACTTGGAGACCGGTTCCGGCTTTCCCTGCTGATAGATCATGATTGCAGAGAAATCGTCGCTTGCGACCGCTACATGCGACGCATCGACCAAGGCTGCGGCCGAGGCCTCGCAGATGCCACGATATGTGTGGTTTCCTGCATTGACCGCCAGCGGGCCGGCGAGCGAAGAAAGTACGGCCAAAAGGATCACGCGGCTGCTATTGCTCATGCGACAAGCCCCCCGTCTCGACGCCTAGCCTCCCGGTTAGGTGGCAAGTCGGAAAATAAACTCTCTCGGAAGGTGCATGTCAAGATAATCTTTAATAATTAATCACGGATCGACTGTTGTGGTTGCTGCAAAATTCAGTTCTGCCTTTTCAATTATAGACCGGTTTGATTTTCATAAATAACATTCATCTTAACGAGTTCTGTTCTGCATGCGTCACGATCAGAATAGCTTTGCATGGCCCGCCAATTTTCAAGATGAAGTATATTTATTCTTGAGAACATTGTGGGAGCTTCCTCTGAAGTGCCGGTGCGGGCAGGTGGCCGGAACGCGTGACCTATTGCAGCAACCCCAGCTTCCGCCCTTCGGCCGCCGCCTGGCCCCTGGATTTCGCGTTCAGTTTGGCGAGGATCGAGGAGATGTGGTGATCGATGGTTTTGGCCGAGACGAACAGGCGCGCGCCGATTTCGGCATTCGAGCGGCCCTCGTCGATCAGCCGCAACACGTCCATTTCCCTTGTCGTGAGGCCGGCGGCGTTGGCCTGGGTGCTGGCCCTCGGGCCGCGGGTCGCAAGCCGACCGTTGCGCTTGCGGATCATGTCCTTCACATGGGCAACCACGGCGGTGGCGTTGAGTGCTTCCAGTAACGTCAGGGCACGGTAGAGCGCATCATTGTCGCCGTCGAGCAGGGCAAGTGCTGCGAGATAGGGCGCGCGGCGGTCTGTCCAGATATCGGCGGCTTCCTGCCATCTGCCCTTGAGCATGGCAATCACGGCAGCGTCGCCCTCCATAGTGTCAGGCGCAAGGCCGGTAACGCCCAGAATATGCGCCCAGAAGCCGATCATCGAACCTGCCGCATCGTCGCTGCAGAGTGCGGCGGCCTGTCGAAGACCGGCGAGTGCCTCGTCCCGGTCGCAGAGGCCGAGCCAGGCGCGCTCGGCCATCAGCGCGGCATAGGCCGACAGGCGCTGGAATTCGAAGGTGTTTTCGAGGAATTTCGTCATTTCCTGCAGCAGCTCGTCCGTTGTTTCGCCGCGCCGCGTTCTGAGTGTCGCCAGCGCCACGAGCGAGGGATAGCGGGAAAGGGCCGGCGCATTCTGGTTGTCGACGACGGCCTGCGCCGCCGCTCCTGCTTCCTCCCAGCGGCCGAGGAAGGTCAGCAATTCCGCAAGCTCACCGCGCATATAGTCGCGCCAGGTATCGAGATCATGCTCGATGCAATAGGCAATACCGCGCGTCAGCACATCTTCGGCCGCAGTCGTGGCATGGAGCTGGATTTCCACCCAGGCGCGGTTGGTGAAGGCGCGCGCCGCATGTTCCTGGAAGCCATGGTCGAGGGCGATTGCCAGTGCCTCTTCCAGCGTCTGCCGGGCGCGATCGGGCTCGCGCCAGCAGATTGCGGTGCCGACATTGTTCAACGCGTGGCAGAGCACCTCGGGCCTGGCGATATCGTCCGATGTCACGAGCGCGATGGCGCGCTCGCCGTAAAGCGTCGCCGTCTCGGCGTCGCCCGCCAGCATGCCGAGCTGCGAGAGGTTGGAATAGGCCATGGCAAGCTCGGCAGGCGCTGCTGCCTCTTCCAGCGCTTCGACGGCCTCGCGCCCGAAGGCATCGGCGCCCTTGCGATCTCCGGCGAGATAGCTCAGCCGAGACAGCCAGCGCAGGTTGTCGCCGATATGCCTGATATCCCCCAGGGTCCGATAGAGCGCCAGCGCGCTGGTCTGCGCCGCGATAGCCCGTTCCATCTGGCCGATCAGGTGGCATTCGAAGGCATAACCCTCATAGAGGCAGGCGCGCTCGGCATCRCTGAGGGCGCCTGCATGGGCGAGCGCCAGTTCGTAGTGGCGCACGGCCTGACGGTGGGCTCCGAGCCTTCCGGCCTCGCTTGCCGCCTTCGGCGCAAGTTCAGAGATCGCGGCTGCGTCCTGCGCCTCGTTGGCATGGTGGACCATGCGCGCCACGGACGCATCGCCGCTCTGGCGGAAATAGGCGAGCGCCTTTTCATTCAGCGCGCGGCGGCGAAGCGGCGGCAGCGATTGCTCGATCGCCTGACGTGCAATCTCATGACGGAACATGAAGAGGCCGCCTGCCGGCACCAGAAGCCCGCAGGCCGTACAGGCCTCCAGTGCCGATCGCGCAGAGGTGCCGCAGATCGCCTCGATCAGTTCGGGGGCAAAGGCATCGGGCGAGGTGGAGGCTGCCCAGAGCGCCTCTCTGTGGGCCTCGTCAAGTATATCGGCACGCGCCAGCACGGCATCGCGGATCGTTGTCGGCAGGTGGTCGCGGCTGAGAGGCGGCAGGCAATCGCTGCCCGCGCAATCCACGAGTTCACTGACGAAATAGGCGTTGCCGCCGGTGGCGGAAAAGATCGCCTCGCCATCGAGCCCCTTCGGATCCGCAAGCTCCAGTACGGCGGCTTTCGACAGCGGCGGCACGGCGATGCGCAGCCAATGGGCCGGCGGGATGTCGGCCAGCAGCCGCCGCAGCCGCGTCTGGCCGGGCGTGTCGTCGTTTCTCGCCGTCAGGACTGACAGCAGACAAGTGTTGCGGATACGCCGGCCGATATAGCGGATCAAGTTCAGCGTGGCGTCATCGGCCCAGTGAATATCCTCGATGACGAGCAATGTCGGCTGGCGCTCCGCCGTCAGCAGGTCGAGCACTTCGGAGAAGAGGGAAATCCAGTTGCCGCCTGAAACCCGCGTCAGAGTCCAGCGCGCTTCCCGCGCAATATCCCGCCAGGGGCCGAGCGGCTCGGCCGTGCCGAAATTCTCGCAGGCGCCGGAAAGAACCCGCGTGCCCTCGGGAACGGCACGGGCGAAGGCTGCGGCGAGAGAGGACTTGCCGGCACCGGCTTCCCCTTCCAGGAGGACGACCCTGCCATGGCCGTCGGCGGCATCGCGCAACAACGACTGCAAATGATCGAGATTGGGGGCGCGCTCGATTAGCCGCATGGCGGATTATTGCCAGCATCGCTGCCGGCTGGAAATAGCAGCGTGTCAAAATAGGGCAGGGAGGCGCAGAAAATGGGGAGATATCCCGATGCGGCGCTCTGTCGCGCGGCATAGCGTCCGTCCCGTCACTACCACGCGAACAGGAGGTCGCCATGCCGAAATATCTCATCGAGCGGAACGTTCCCGGTGCAGCCAAGCTCACACCCGAGCAGCTGAAGGAGATTTCCGCCACGTCCAACAAGGTCGTTGCCGGCCTCGACCGCCCCTATAACTGGATCACCAGCTATGTCGCCGGCGACAAGATCTATTGCGTGCACGAGGCCGACAGCGCCGAAACCGTCTACCGCCACGCCCGCGAAGGCGGCTTCCCGGCTGATCTCGTCACCGAGATCGCCTCCGAGATCGGCCCCCAGACCGCACGCGCCTGATCACCCGCGCCGGTCGTTTTGCGAGGGGCAGCGGCCGGCGCTTACCTCGTTCCCTCCTCGGGTTCGGCTCGGGGAGGGGATGGGGGAGGAAGGGAGCACAACCCGCTAGAGCATTTCCGTTTTTCTTCGAATCACGAAAATACTCTATCTCTTTGTTTTCACGCAATTCCGTACGCAAAACCGCTACACACTTTTGCTGGAATTGCTCTAAAGACCCTGTTGATGACGAAGATTTCGGTGTGATGTCCCAGATGCCACCAATGGCAGCTACAGGGCCCTTTGCAGACCTTCCTGGATCGCCGACGCAAATGGCGATGAGGCTTGCCAACCTGAAACAAAAAAGGTTGCGTCAGTCCGGCGACCCCATCTCAATCTTCAAAAGAAGCCTGCCATATAGACGAACCTTCCGTCACTGTCTGCGCGCACGAAATTATACCCGGTAGCCACCTTCGTTCCGTCCTTCCTATGCATCGACCAGATCGCCATGAGTTCGCCATGGTGGACGAAGAGCTTGTCCGTATTGAAATACGTTCCTGGCATCTTTTGCTGAAAACCGTCGATATGCGCTATCAGCCCAGCGCGGGTCTTGCCTTCTCCGCCGGGGTTCGTAAACACCAGATCATCGGCAACGCTCAGCTTGAGAAGCCGCTCGCGTTCTTCGTCAGCCATTGGAGCATATGCGGCCAGATATGCGTGCCAATGTTGTTCGAGCCTTTGCGTGGTCATAATAGATTCCTTCGTCATTCAATCTCTCGTTCACCGCGTTGACGCGGCATGGATCACATTTGTAACGTGCCAATTTTACACGGTCGATAATTCAGACCCCGGAAGAGTTTACCTATAGTACAAAATGGACCCGTTTCTTGAACTGATAGGGCTGTTACGACCTCGCGCCACCTTATTGGGCGGCGGTCTTGATGCCTTTGGACGATGGAGCCTTTCCTTTCGCAAACGGGACGATCTTCTGTTCTGCTGGGTCGAGCGCGGCGAGTTCCAACTGATACGCCCTGACGACGCGCCCGTTCACATCAGGCAGGGAGACTTTTTCCTGATCCGGACCTTCACCCCGTTCACGATGACATCGGACCCATCCATCCATCCTATCGACAGCGAAACGGCGGTGGCGACTGCGGGGAGCAAGCGCCTGACGCTGGGGGAAGGCGTGGACCGACCTGTGACGCTGCACGCGGGCAAGTTTGTGTTCGACACAGTCAATGAGGACCTCCTTGCCGGCCTGCTTCCAACCTTCGTCCACATAGCCGAGGAGGACAAATCCCTGGATCGAGTGCGAGTACTTCTGACGATGAACGAGAACGAGGCGCGACAACCGGGTCCCGCCAGCGAATTCATCGTCACGCGGCTGGTTGAACTCATTCTGGTCGAAATACTGCGGGCGAAACCGCTGCATGTGGACGAAGACCAGGCTGGCCTTCTTGCTGGACTGAGCGATCCGATCACGATGCAGGCGCTGTCGGCGATACATAGGGACGTTGCCTACGGCTGGACCGTCGCCGGACTGGCGAAGCTATGCGGTGTATCGAGGTCTACGTTTGCCACCCGGTTTCGCCAGGTCGTGGGAACTGGACCGATCGAGTATCTGATGCATTGGCGGATGGCGCTCGCCAAGGATCAACTGGCCCGCGGAGCACGTGGGATCGGCGAGATCGGATTGGCTATCGGCTTCCAGTCTTCGAGTGCGTTCAGCACTGCATTCACGCGGGAGGTGGGATGTTCGCCCAAGCGTTTCATCGGTGTTGCGGCGAAACTCGGCCCTAAGCGGTCATAGCGAAGTCGTCCGGAAGATTTCGGTGGGCGCCCTCGCTCAAAGCAACCGCTGTTGCGCTCCGCGCTGACGGCCCGGCGGTGCCAATGTCAGCAGGAACCCGTACGGGCAGATGCCGTGGCGCCGGGAGATCTGGATTGCAGGCGGGAGAGCAGGCGCAGCGCTGCGGAGACGGCGAACCTGGCGGATGCCGGATCGGCGGCGGAGATCTGTTGGCGGCAGGTCTTCAGCCGTCCCGAAACCTCGCCGATTTCGGCATGCAGCGAAGTATTGCCGGCAGCCGCCGCGTCGGATGAGGCCGTGTCAAGATGGACGACCAGCAGCTCGATGACGGCGAGGCGTTCTTCCTGCGGCATGGATTCGAATTCTATCGGCATGTCACAACCTTATGGAGGGCCTTCTCCAGAGGCGCTATCCAGAGAAAAGATGTGCGAGCCGGCGACGAACACTCACCCCGTGACATCGCCGATATCAGGCAATTACGGTTGCGACCCTGCCGGGGCAGTCCAGGCAAGGCCAAGTCAGGTCAGAGCGAACAGGACAGCTCGTTGAGAACGTGCCTCACGCCGTCGACGCCCCGCGCCACATCGGCCGCCCGGTCGATCTCAGCGTAGAGCGGCACCCATCCTGCGAGGGTGACGTCACCATCCTGCGCGGATACGAAAATATAGGTCGCGTCTATACCGCCTGCGCGGTGAAGGGATGCCGACACCTCGGATTCCAGATCGGCCGCATTGGCCGGTCTCGAATGCACGAGATGCAGATGCCGTTCCCGCACGGGCGTATCTGTTCTCTTGCGCATCATACTGCCGTCGCGATGCCTGCCTGCGGCAGGCCCTGAATGGCAAAGCGGCCCTTCACATAGGGATCGGCCGCGCCGGAATAATCGCCGGCGTTCTGAAGCGCTGCCATGAGGATCGTTTCATGGCGGATGCCGCTTTTCAACAGCGAAAGGATCTGTGCTGCAGCGTGCACGAACAGCTTCGGTTCGACTGCCTGGTCATATCCGGCTCGATCGAGCACGCGGGTCAGCAGGTTCATATCGTCGCTATCAAGGACGATTTCGCTCGGTGAAGACACCAAGACTGGGGACGCCAAGACTGGATGCGGCGGGATCGCGGAAGACATTCAGTCCTCCTTTCGGTCGGGGCCAGGGTGTGAACGCCCTTAACCAACAGCGCCCGTGAAAATGCTGCTGACAGGGCCAAGATGCGCCCTTTTTACTGCTGCTACAATAGTCGACAAAATTAATAAAAATAAAATATACCTTGTTCTGAACACAAACACTCCCTATGTTCAGGCTATCGAATTTGCTTCGTCAGCTTCGTTTCTGCGTAAGATGCGCATTGGCTAATCTTTCCTCTCAAGCTCGACCATTTATCACCTGCACGTCGCGGGGATGGTAATTCTTTTGCGATTGAAAGGAAATCGTTATGAATACTGGTATTGTAAAGTTCTTTAACTCGGCCAAGGGCTTTGGTTTCATCTCGCCGACAGACGGCTCGCCGGATGTGTTCGTTCACATTTCGGCTATCGAGCAGTCCGGCATGTCCGACCTGCGCGAAGGCCAGTCGGTGACGTTCGAACTGGTGCGCGACGCCCGGAGCGGCAAGAACGCAGCGCAGAACCTCGCTTCTGCATAACAATCGGCTCGCACCCCCGCTTTGACCACGGATGTACTGGCACTGCGGACATGCGAACCCTGGAAAGGTCGGGCCAGTCCCGGCCTTTTTGTTTTCAAGCCGGCTTGTTCAGGAGAAAAACAATGACGAAAACAGATGCTACGATGCTTCTCAGACGTGCCATGCGCCAGGTGGCAAACACCAGCGGCGGCGGACACTTGGGCGGCACCAATTTCGGTCAGGCGCTTGACGCAAAGACATCTTCCGCCAGCGGCAAGAGCGACAAGGCTCGCAGGCCGCCACGCGGCAAATAACAGCTTGGCGGGTGAGAACCCGTCCAGTCGAAGGCGCTCAATCATACGAGGTGATTGGGCGCTTTTTTTATGGGTGTTTTTTGACGAGGTCATCCCGTCTCTCGCCCTTGCCAGGGCGCCAATGTCACGGGCTCGCTCGTCACCGGCCTGCTCAGCACGAAATGGTGGGACGGGTCAGGGCCTTCATCAATGGCTGCCTCCGTCGTGCCTGCATCGGAGCGGTGGCGGATGCAGAGCAGGTGCAAATCGAGGAGCAGGCGTGAGGCCGCAGTCGGAAGCGTATGTCGACTGTCGTTCGCAAATAAAGACCCCGCCCCAAACGCCTCCCCACAAGGGGGAGGAACTTGATTTGACGCGCCCGCATTCCGTATCTTCGACGCTTGGGGGAGGAGTTGAGGCGTTGCCCGAGGTTAGTCCCTCGCCGTTGTGGGAAGGGGTTTTCAGGCGAGAGCGGCACCCGTCACATCATCGGTCGAATGAAGATGCCGCCGAATTTTCCGTCTGCAGCCAGCGCGAAACTCCATTCCAGATGGCCGTTGTCGAAGCTCACGTCGTAAACATCCCAGCCTTCCGCGGTGACGCCCTTGAAGGATATGTCCTTGAGCGACCCCATGCGATCGAGATCGGCCTTGATCATTGCAGCTTGTTCGCGTGCGAGGGCGGCGAGCGGCGGGCTCATCCGCTCATAGTCGGGTTCGCCGCGCTGGTGCTGTTCGATGACCTGCTCCAGCAGCGCCTTGCTGTTTTCCACCGGCTGCTTGTCGCGGATGCGCGCGGCAATCGCCTCTTCCAGATCGGTCGCGGCGCGTTCATCGATACGGGATGCTGCCTGTTCATAGCCGTTCTGGTGCAGCACGAGGCCGGTGACAGTGCCGCTTTCATTGCGGGTAAAGGTGATCTGCGCCTGCACCGCCCTGTAGAAGAAGCGGTCGATATCTTCGGCGAAGATCTCGAGTTCCGGCTGGCCGGTCAGCCGCGTGAAGATCCGCCCGTCGCGCAGGCTTACCGCATAGGCCGACGAACCCAGATGGTAGTGTCCGGCATAGTCGGCGTAGAGCGCCGGGTCGATCTTCTGTTCGGTGCGCGGCCGTGCCTGCTCATAGCGGCGCCAGGCGATGGCATCGGCTGAGGTATCGGTCATGTTGGTATCCTTTGCGAGCTTCAGCAGTTCATCGATCGACAGAATGTCGCCTGCGGCCATCTTCGCCCGCAGTGCGTCGACGATGGCGAGGCTGCGCTGCGTGCGGGTCAAATGGTCCTGCAAGGCGAGGTTCTGCATGGCGAGCACGCGGTCGAGATCGGTCGCGTGGCCGGCGAGCAGCCGGGCGATGTCCTGCAGGCTGAGCCCCAGCCGCTTCAGCGCCAGGATCTCGTTCAGCCGCGCAATTTCCCTGGCGCCATAGAGCCGCCAGTTCTTTCCCGTCCGCGGCGGCCGGATGAGGCCGGTCTGCTCGTAGAGTCTCAGCGCACGCACCGTCATGCCGATGCGCGCGGCGCATTGCGCCGCCGTCAGCAAGTTCTCTTCCCGTCCCTTGGCGTCCATCAAGCCTCCCGCGATGTCTCGGAACCCTTCTAAGCTATGACGCTGGGTCCGGCTCAAGAGGTTTTTCGCGGGTTTTTTCGGTTTCGGCTTGATGCCTGCCAGAGGGTACTGGGGATGCCGCTGGAAGCGGGTCAACAGCATCGGTCCGAAAATCTTCGGAAAAACCTGAATGCACAGTTTCAAGACGCACGGCGCTCTGGCGCGCGTCGGAAATTGAAGCGGACAATATCGCGGGCGCCAGCGGCCAGGTTTCCTTCGGAGAGGTTGCCGGTAGTGTTGCGGGACGGGCAAGGCTCAGGTGATCGTGACGAGAAAATATCGGTTCATGGGTCGCTGACCGATGTTGGCCAGAGGAGTCTGTTGCAGGACAGGGTGGGGTAAGTACGCTACGGCAAATCCATGCGTAAATGAGGTTGCGATCAAAATGGCGGAGGCAAGCGGGCGATGAAAATGCAGCTGCTGCAGGTGCAGGACAGAAACCAGTGGCAGGTGTATCACGCGATCAGACGTCACGTTCTCTTCGAACTGCGTGGCCAGGCTGACTATGATGAGGGTCACCCGGACGAGCATCGGGAAAATCATCTTCCTCTGCTGTTCATCTACGACGATGTCCCCGTTGGCACTGTCAGGCTGGATATCGGGCTCGTGGGTACCGACCCCGGAACCGTGCGCCTCGTCGCAATCATTCCGCAGTATCAGCGGCAGGGAATTGGCAGAGCCATGATGCACGCGCTTGAACGGCTCGCCGCCGACAAAGGCATCACGCGGTTGGAAGTTCACGCCGCACCGGATGCGGTGGCCTTCTACGAAAAGCTTGGTTGGCTGGTCGTCGATGCGGACAGAGCTGTTCCGCTCCTTACAAAGCAGATTTCCTGAAGCGGCATCTGCGCCGGAGCCGCCCTTCGCAAAGCAAGGCGAAAGAGATTCGAGTCGTATATCGGTGGCACCACCCGAATGGACGCACGGCGCTCTGGCGCGCGTCGGCGCGGCGAACGGGAATTGCAAGGGGAAAGAGATTATCCTGCCCATGGGAAACCCACGACAGGTGCAATCGATCCGCCGGGTATGCAGCCCGGCGGATCGAGTGGCCGTTAATTCCCTGTCGAGGTCGGGGCGGAGTAGGACAGGGATTCACGGATCTGGTCGATTTTGCCGTCGGCCTCTCCGACGCCGAGGATGGTCTTGGCTTCATCGAAGGCTGCCGGGCTGACCTCGCCGCTCCGCGTTGCTGCGGCCAGCGCATCCTCCAATGCCGCGTCGCCGAGTACCGGATCGTCGATTGCGGGCTCGATACCGTTATCGAGTTCAAACCGGGCATAGGCCATGGCGTAGGCGGCGATCGCGGTCATCCGCGGATCGGACGTGTGCATATAGGCCTTATAGCTGCGGTTGAGGGAGTTCAGGCCCGCAAGCTGCGAGGCCGGGTTCCTTTGCCTGATATCGGCTGCGGCGTTTTTCGCGGACAGCGATTTCACCTTCGCCTCGCCGGATTTGCCCTTCGCTCTGCTTCCTGACTTCGAACCGTCGCGCGATGATTTGCCAGTCTGGGAACTGCCAGGCTGGGAACTTCCGCTCTGGTGGCCGCGATTTTCGTGACTGCCGCTTTGTCCGCCGCCGTTACCGCCACCATTGCTGCTGCCGCTACCGCCGCCGTTGCCTCCGCCATTACCGCCGCCGTTGCCGCCACCGTTTCCACCGCCCTTTGCCATGGCGGCGATATCGAAGCCGGTGGTCGTCAGCGGGCTGGAAGCCATGATCATCGAAAGTGCAGCTATGGACGCAAAAGTTGCGATACGCATCCGTCTCTCCTTCGCAGGGCAGGTTTCACAGAAACTCATGGGATCGCCGACCCGGGAAGGCGACCATCAGGATGGTGACGATGTTAGGTGCGAATTGCGGAGCGTGCATCGGACCGAGGTCCGGTATCCGCCGGACCATGGTCCTAGAGAACGACAGATGGTTAACAGGTTTCGCCGCCGGGCCGTTCGTCGGGTGCCGCCGGCCGGCGGGTGCCGATCCGGAATCGGGTGGCTGCCGGTTCCCTTATTTCCTACCCCTCCATGACCATCAAAACAGGAGGTTTGGACATGGAACTCAACGACAAGGTCATCATCATCTCGGGCGCAAGCAGCGGCATCGGAGCGGCCGCTGCCCGGCTGTTTGCGGGGAGGGGCGCAAAGCTCGTGCTCGGCGCACGGCGGGCGCAGAACCTCGCGGAGCTCGTTTCCGAGATCATCGAAATGGGCGGCATGGCCGTGTCACTGGTCGGTGATGTGCGCGACGAGACCTACGCGCAGGCGCTGGTCGACCGGACGCTCGATGCCTTCGGCAGGCTCGACGGCGCTTTCAACAATGCCGGCATCGTCGGCGAAATGGGCGCGTTTTCGGAGATGAGTGCGACAAACTGGGACGCCGTGATTTCCACCAACCTGACGAGCGCCTTCTGGGCACTCAAGGCGCAGCTACCCGTGATGAAAGCGCAGCGCAGCGGTTCGATCGTGTTCACCTCGTCCTTCGTTGGCTACAGCAATGGCGGCTTGCCGGGGATGGGGGCTTATGCGGCGTCGAAGGCGGGCCTGATCGGCCTCGTGCAATCAGTCGCCGCCGATTACGCGGCCGATGGTATCAGGATCAACAGCCTGCTGCCGGGCGGTACAATCACACCCGCCGGCGGCGAGAATAACCCCGAATTCCTCGACTATATCTCCGGCCTGCATCCGATGAAGCGGATGGCCGCCGCCAAGGAGATCGCGCAGGCAGCGCTCTTCCTGCTGTCGGACCAATCAAGCTTCATGACCGGCAGCCCGATGATCGTCGACGGCGGCATGTCGGTTCGGCTGCTTTAGCAGACGTGGCCTCGGGCGGTGTTGCACCGCCCGAGGCGGGGAATTTCGCTGGTGTCCCAGGGGGTCACCAGCGCTTCACGCCGCGCTCGATTCCTGACATATTTCCAGAGAGACAGCCAACGTCGTGGATATTGCCTCATGAACTCGCAAACACCTGAAAAAAGCAAGATGCGCGCACCGACCGGGTCCGTTACAGGGCTTTGCTCTGCGTCCGCCACCATGTTTGCAGTAGGAATGGCCTTTCTGAGTTACTGGGGGGTGTATGATCAGGGGCGCTGGAATCCAATCGATTATCTTGTGATGATTGTCGCTATCATCGGGTTTGCGGCACTTGGTTGCGTGCCCTGGATTGTGACCACACCTGTCGCCGAGGACGAGGCAGACAAAGTCGCCGTCGCCAGGCGAGCGATGGCATTGGGGACGGCGTTAATCTGGACGGCCGTCTGTCTTACCGTATTTTCCTGAGTTGCCCTGCGTGACCCAATACGACCGCAATGGATCCATTTGAAGCGATAGGGCTTGCTGAACTGTCGATGCCTCGCTGGACGACATCGGCATGTGTGGTCAGTCCGAACTTGATCTGCGGCAGGAAGGTCGTCTCGATGACGAATTCGGTGGACATGGTCGTCAGGGCCGGCAAATCGCGCGCCTCCGGTTGCGTTCGATCGGATGCCGAAGAAATCGCGAAACCCGGTAGCAAATTCCACCAACCCACAAAGGCTGCTTTGCGCCAAAAGAAGGCCTCCTCGCTTTGCGCCAGAGAACCAGCTAGAAGACCACGAGATATGTTCGGAGGTGTTGGCTTTGGCAAAACTGACTGAATATACTGTGTTTCAAGGGCGGGCAGGCGATCACAATGATCTGGCAATACCCGGCGCGTGGGCGATAGGCGAAGAGCTGGCGCGTCGCTGCGGCGTTTCCCCTGATGTCATCGGAAGACCGGAGCCTGCGTCGAACATGGGTTGGCGCGAAGAGCTGGACGCAGCCCTGCCTACGCTCAAGGAAATGCAATTGCGATTGGACGATGTCTTTGCCCGCGGCGGTATTTCCATCGCCGCCACGAGTCGATGTGCGGTCTCGCTCGCAACACTTCCAGCAGTGGCAAGGCATTATCCTTCCGCTTGCATAATTTGGTTCGATTCCCACGGCGATCTGAACCCACCGGAAGCCAGTATTTCAGGCTATCTCGGTGGCCTTKCACTTGCAGGACCCGTCGGCCTCTGGGATTCAGGTCTGGGAGCCGGTTTGCGTTTGGATCAGATCGTTTTGGTGGGCCAGCGTGACCTCGATCCTTATGAGCTGAACTTAATCACGCAACACCGCATTCCGCACATCAAGCCCGAAGACGACCTGGCGAATGAGCTTAGGAAAGCAATCGCCGGTCGTCCCGTCTACGTCCATCTTGATTGCGACGTGTTGGAACCGGGCATCGTGCCAACTGACTACAGATGTGAAGGCGGCCTGTCGCTCGATGATCTTCAGTCCTGCTGCGAAGTCATTGCAGAACATGAATTTGTAGGCATCGAAATCGCCGAGTTTCAAAACGCATGGGAGACTGACGGCCCGCCCGTCTCCCCGAATGCACTGCTCGACGCATTGCGCCCTCTTCTGGCACAGCGCTAGTCCTGGGGAACAACGGCCGTAATGGGCCGATAGCCGCCGTGCGGCAGGCATCGGCCACATAATCCCGGGAAATCACACAGTAGGGCTTTCCGCGCGGTCGATGATCAGTGGCAATACCATTTCCCTCACTCCCGCCGACGGTTGCTGCGCCGCGTGCCGTCATAAAAGCCCGGCGGCTTCTTCCTCACCCAGGCGACGAAGGTCTGGATGGTGGGATGGGCGAGGAGGGCCTCGACGGTCGGATAGGACTGTTCCAGCTCCRCCTCGCTGAACTGCGCATGGATCTGGCGGTGGCARATGCGGTGCAGGATCTGCGTTTCGCGTCCGCCGCGGCTCTTGGGCACGAGATGATGCTCGTCCCGCTGCTCGGTCGGCACGATGCGGCCGCAGAGCGGGCAGATATCGGGCGGCGGTGCCTGATACCAGGAGATGACGTCTTGGTTTCTCTTTCGCGCCATCAGGCAAGATTAGCCGCAAGCCGGACCGGCAGGCAACCGGCCATTACCAGCCGTCGCCGTGCTCGATCGCCTCGATGAACGCCTCGAAAGAGCGGCCGAGAACGCGGACTTCATTCAGCCAGTCTCCGGCAAAGACGAAGGGAATGGAGATATAATCGCCTCTGACGAAGCTATAGGCCGTCGGCCCGCCATTCGAGCCGATCAGCAGCTGGTCGTCGCATCCTCTCTCGCTGACCGTCCCGCGCAAGAGATAGGACGGGTTGGAGACAGGGCAATGACGTAGCGGGAGGTTGGAGGGTGAGGAGTGGCGGGAAGGCGCTCCCGGTCGTTCACGACCTTGGTCATCGTCGTGATTTTCGAAAGGTTGGTCTATGATCGCCGATAGGGCGGGAGCAAAAAAATTAATCGCAGTGTCGGATCGGCGAGACGCAGTTCGTCCTGGAGGCATTGCCAAAGTTCATACAAAGGGAGAATCATCATGCCGAGCACAATCAAACTTCACCGCGTCCTGGCGACCACCCCGGACAAGGTCTATCGCGCCTTCCTGGAAGCCGATGCCGTGGCCAAGTGGCTTCCGCCGAACGGCTTTACCTGCACGGTCCACCATCTGGMACCGATCGTGGGCGGAACACACAGGATGTCTTTCCGCAACTTCACGACCGGCCACAGCCATTCCTTCGGCGGGGAGTATGTGGAACTCGTTTCCGGCCAGAAGCTTCGCTACACCGACAGATTCGACGACGCCAATCTGCCCGGCGAAATGGAAGTGACGGTGACACTGACGAAGGTCTCGGTCGGGACCGAAATCAATGTGGTGCAGGCCGGCATCCCCGATCTGATCCCGCCGGAGGCCTGCTATCTCGGCTGGCAGGAATCGCTGCGCAATCTCGCCCGTCTCGTCGAGCCCGATATCCAGCAATAAGCATCCAAGCCAGGGAAAGGCCGGGTCTGGAATCTGTTTCAGGCCCGGCCTTTTCTTTGTTATCCCCTTCCAATCGGATCGGCGACAAGCGCTCATTGTCTGGGTCTTGATTCAAAGCAATGAAGAGATCCGCCACTTCGATCATAGTTCTCCGGTTGCGACCTGGCCCGTGCCGAAGCGCTATCCGATGCGACCGGAGGGCTGCCGGAACAGCAGACGATGATCTCTATGGTGCGGGAACCGTTCGATGAAACCGAAGGGGATCTTTTCTATCTTCGAAAATCTCGATCCCGGCGATGCGCTCGGCGAGGTGCTTTTCGGGCTGATCATGGCGCTGACCTGGACCATCGGTTCAAGGCTTGTCCTGCGCGAGGAAGGACTTGTCGTGCGCGACCTGGTGGTTGCGACAATCGGATGCAACGTTGCCTGGGGAATTATCGACGCCGTATTGTTCACGCTCGGTACGACATTTTTCAGGAGCAGACGTCTGCGCCTGTTTCGGCAGGTCAGGGCGGCCAGGGACGAGGGCGCCGCACTCGCAGTACTCGCGAAAGAATTTCCAGTCGAAGGGACGTCTCTCTCCGCAAAACCCGCCGACGCGGAGGCGCTTTACCGGTCGCTGCTTGCGCTCACAGGTCGCGCCGAGCCGGTGAAGGTGCCCTTGACGAAAGACGATCTGTCTGCGGCAATTGCCATCTTTCTGCTGGTCTCGGCCACCGCCCTTCCTGCCGTCATCCCCTTCTTTCTGATCGACGATGCCCACCGTGCCTTGAGAGCGAGCAACCTGTTTCTGATCGTATTGCTGTTTGTGACGGGCTATGCATGGGCACGTTTTTCAGGTGGCCGGCCGTTCTATGCAGGAATCACGATGACCTGCCTCGGATTGTTTCTGGTTGCAATCGCGGTCGCTCTGGGCGGCTGAGCGCCGTCTGAAAAAAACCGCAGGGCAATGTCGGTTTTCGGGAGCTTCATCCGTCATTTCCTTGATTGAAACAACATCCTGGAGATTGGAAACATGGCGCTCAAGCGAATGGACAATGTAGGAATCGTCGTCGAAGATCTCGGCGTGGCGATCGATTTCTTTGCCGAACTCGGCCTCACGCTCGAAGGGCGGGCGACGATCGAAGGAGAATGGGCCGGGCGTGTCACCGGGCTCGGCAATCAGCATGTCGAGATTGCCATGATGCGCACGCCTGATGGCAATATCCGGCTCGAACTCTCCCGCTTCCTCGCGCCCCGTGTCATCGCGGATCACCGGAATGCCCCGGTCAACGCGCTCGGCTACCTCCGCGTCATGTTCACCGTTGATGACATCGACGACACGCTTGAAAGGCTGCGCGCGCGCGGCGCCGAGCTCGTCGGCGAAGTCGTCCGGTATGAGGACGCGTATCGGCTCTGCTACATCCGTGGGCCTGAAGGGCTTCTCATCGGACTTGCCCAGGAACTCGGCTGAGGGCAATACGAAGACACATGGCGAAGAGGGGGCAATGACAGCGAGCGCGTCCATAGCCGGCAAGGGGCCCTTGGCGGATATCCGTCGCTGCGGCATTGGCCATTCCCATTTGATGGCCTGCCGGCTGCCAACAGCTTTTCATCGCCAACACGATAAGCGCATTCGCTCATCCGTGATCTCCTAGATCAAAGTATGATTTCGCCTGCCGGAATATCTGCCAGGATCGCTTCGTCGCTTGATGGCAGGAGAGTATTTCGATGAAGCAGATTATCGTGGTGTCGTTGGCGGTTGGTCTGGTGACCGGTCTGATCGGTTACAATGCCACCGCAGCCGGAGAGGCCGATGCCGCGCGCATGCCGGCCCTGGCTGAAATGCCTGGCGGTTACCGCGACTGGCCTGTTATCGCCGTGGCACATGAAGAGGGCAAGCTCAACGATATCAGAGCCATCCTCGGCAACGATGTCGCGATGAAAGCCTTTCGGGCAGGGGCCGCTACCTACCCTGACGGTACGATCATTGCGCGCCTGGCCTGGGATTATCACCCGCTGGAAGAAAGCAGGCAAGCCTTTGGCGCTCCCCAATCCTTCGTCGCCGGATCGCCCAAGAACGGCGTGCAGTTCATGATCAAGGACGCCAAAAAATATGCGTCGACCGGCGGCTGGGGATATGTCGAATTCGACAATGGCAAGCCCTCCGCCACGGCAATGCCCGAGGCCTGTTTTGCCTGTCATTCGATCGTCAAGAACCGCGACTTCGTGTTCAGCCGGTACGCACCCTGACCGGCTTATCTGTCCCGAAATCGATTATCCGCTATAAAGGCCCATGCCATCTATAAGGGCGTCCGGGCGGCGCAGTCGAGGTTGGATATGAAGCTCGCCGCTTGTCTTTTTGCCATATGCTCTTTGGGTAGCGCCGTCGCGACGCCGCTTATGGCGGCGTCCGCCCGCATCCCGGAAGCCAAGGTGACGGCGCGGGATTGCGGCGATTTCCTGGCGCAGATGCAGAAGAAGCCCGCTCATGTGTCATATGTCGGGTGCAGCTATGCGCCGGATCGGCAGGGCAAACCGCTTCAGGCGACATACCGCCTGTCCGGCCGGTACGCGGCTGCCACCGAAGCCTATCTCGCCAGGACCGTGGGTTTGAACCGTCTCAAGCGCTCCTGTTGCATATGGGATTCGCCCGCCCGCCAGTTCCGCGATTCAATCGGCCGCGATTTTCAGATCTCCATGGGCTCGGAGGAAACCTTTGTTTCCAGCCGCAGTGAGTGGCACCGGATCGGCGTGTTCGCGATCACGGTGGAGACGTTTACCGAGGAGATCTGACGAGCAGCCTCAATCCGCGGAACCGATGTGCCGGACAATCATTCGATCTGCATGTCCAGTTGCTGCGCAACGGTTTCGTAGTGGCGGGACGAGGCTGCATTCCCCTGTTTGGCATATAGCGCGGCGACTTCCCGGGCTGCCTTTGCGGCCGCGCGGAAAGCGTCGAGCCTGACCTGCGATTCCAGTTCCGCATCGCCGCCGATATCGCCATTCTTGAACTGGCCGACACGATAGCCTTCGTCGTCGATCACGCCGATGACGGGCATTCCGGCCTGCATGTCCCCATAAAAAGCGGGCCCGGCGCGATCGCCGTCGCGGCGTCGCAGCATTCCAGGTCCGGACGCCTTGTTATCAGCACACGCGCCGGTCCAGTATGTTGGACCTGTCGTCAGGGACACGGGAGACACGAATTCGCAATGGCTGGCCGGATCCTTGGACCATGTCACACCGCCCGCCGGCTCCTGCGCCTGCAGGGACGGCGCGTACCACAGGGATGCGACGACCGCCAGGGTGGATGCGATCCTAAGTAACTTTCGCTGCTGCAATTTTGTTATCCTCTTTTTGGGTCCGGCGTGATCAGGTTGGGAGTGGCTGCTGCCGCTGAGCGAGTGTCGTCTTGAGCCCTTCCGACGACCCCTGCGACTGTGCCAGGGTCTCGGCAGCGCGCTCTGCCTGCCATAGACCGAGGCTGAAAAGGAGCGCCGGAACGAGGATCAGCCAGATCGCAAGGCTTACAGCCTGTGGAAGCTTGAGTTTCCGCATCATCCCTCCCGGATCGGGTGCCCAGCAACCAATAAGCCGGCCAATAAAGTGCCCCCTGATATTGCCGTATCAATTGTACGGCGAGTGACTGATATCAACTCCACCTTGAAAAAAATCGGCATAATTGTTGCCGGTCAGGCACGCGCTCCCGATCGGCAAAGGATCAGTTCAGCACGCTCCGAAGCGACCGATCCGGCGCCGCGCCGCATCCAGGCGTTCCGATTTCTATCATGAGATTCCGTGATATAATTCCGCCCTGCCGGCGGCGTTATCATCCGTGGCGTTCCGTGCACGGAGACCTGTCTGATGAGCGAAGTGGACGTGCTTTTTACAGCCCTGCGACAGGCGGCCGACCCGCAGGCGGTCGAGTGCATCGAAAATGCGGTCAGGCGTGGTTCGGATCGCGAACTCAACCGCATCAATGCGCTGGCCTTCGCCGAGGCGCATCATCTCGACGAGGAGAAGGTGATCGCGGCGTTTCTGCATGCGGCCCGCATCGGCGCCTTCGAGATGACCTGGAATGTGCTCTGCCCGGGATGCGGCGGCGTGCTCGACACCGGCGCCAGCCTCAAAGCAGTCGACCGGGAGGCCTATCATTGCGCGCTGTGTGCGGCCGGATACGAGCCGACGCTCGACGAGATGGTCGAGGTCACCTTCACGGTCAGCCCGCGCGTGCGCAGGATTGCCGGCCACGATCCCGACCGGCTGTCCTCGCTCGAATATTACCGGCAGGTCTTCTTCAGCTCCGGCGTCGATCTGCCCGATGATCTCGAGGCGCGGTTTTCGCGCATTCAGCTTGAAATGATCGAGCTGGATCCCGGCGAGAAGGCTTTCGTCTCGCTGCAATTGCCGGCGCAATTCGTCATCATCTTCGATGCGGTGACGCATTCGGCGCAGTTCATCGATGTGCAGGGCGAGCCGACCGAGGAGCGCCAGACCCTGTCGATGGTCCTCAGCCAGGGCCATGCACCGAACGAAACGCTGACGCTTCGCCCCGGCCTGCTGCGGCTGACGTTGGAAAACCATACCGATCGCCGCGTGCTGCCGAATGTCTGCATCGCCGGCGACGAGCTGCACGATATACTCGGCCACAGGCGACCGTTCCTGACGGCCAAGCGGCTGTTGACGAACCAGAGCTTCCGCGACATCTACCGGACCGACACGCTCGACGTCGACCAGCGCCTGAAGATCACCAGCCTGACCTTCCTCTTCACCGATCTCAGGGGCTCGACCGCTCTTTACGAGCGCGTCGGAGATCTCGCCGCTTTCGATCTGGTGCGCACGCATTTCCGGGTCCTGCACGAGATCGTCGCCACCGAGGCCGGGGCGGTGGTCAAGACGATCGGCGATGCCGTGATGGCGACCTTCCCGAGCCCGGACCGGGCGGTGTCGGCGGCGCTCCGGATGCGCGAAGCAATGCTGCGGCTGAACGCCGAACGCGGCAGCGAGGATCTCCTCCTCAAGATCGGCATCCATGAGGGACCATGCCTTGCCGTCAGCATGAACGACCGGCAGGACTATTTCGGCCAGACCGTCAATATCGCCTCCCGCGTCCAGGGACTTGCCGAACCGCAGGTGATCCTGACAACGGAGGCCGTTGTCGGCAACGAGCAGGTTTCGGAAATATTGCGGGACAGCGGCATCACCTCGGTGTCGCGGATGGAGGAGCTTCAGGGGATCGCGCGGGAGGTGAGGATATTTGCGCTGTCGTGAGGGGCGGGTGCTCGTTGATGTCGTGTGAGTTCGGGTGGTTTTCGCTGGCGGGGGCGGGCGTTGGATGCCTATCACTTAACGATGGGGTGATGGGTCTCCGGTGGTAAGCAGATGACCTACGACGCGAACGTCACTTTCTCTTTGATGAGATATTGGCTCTCGCATACTGGCCACGCTGGTCTTCTCGGACGGCTTCAATATTGAGAAACTTCTTCAGCAACGAGCATACCTGTGGGGCCGGCATACTTTCCAGGTCATTCAAGCTGTGAATCTCAGCTTCGCTTAGTCCTAAATCGTTCGTCACCACTTCATACATCTCGGCGATGTCCATCCTGGCTTTTGGCTCACGATTCTTACCGTCCTCATAGGCAAGGCGCTGGGACTCCATGTACTGCGAATAGACGTGCTTCTCGTCGAGAATTGACTCCGTTTTCAAGGACAGATGTTGATGAGCAGCTTCAAGTCAACCCTGCGGATAGCTCTCGCTGAGGGCGTCGATCACCTCGTTTATACTCTTCACCACCGCGACCGCCGCTGCGGAACTCGTCTGTGAGAATGCGATATTTCGAAACTTCCAGAGGACTTCGGCCATTTCTTTTTGCGCGGCCTCTTCGTCCCCGGCCTGCAACAATCGATCAATGCTTCCCGCTTCGGGCGCATGGTCTTTAAGGACCGCATGAAGCACTGGGTCGACAGCCTTTATTTCGTCGAGCCACACGTACTGTGCGGACGCGCTTGTAGCGAATAGCCCCACGATCAAAAACAGCGAAAACCTTACCGTCATATCCCCTCCCGATACTTTAAGAACGCCCCAGATGCTATGTGACTACCATGTTTTTTTTCAATGAAAGCACACCCCACTCAAGGATGGTTGGGCGGCGTGGGGGTGGGGATGATGATGCGGCGGGTTGTCAGGGAGCGGCTTCCGTCAACTCTGCGATGAGCGCAGACAAGGCTGAGGGTGTGGCACTGACGACGGATGATCAGACGGCGCAGAAGGTCGAATTCATGTGGGTCGATCAAATACAGCGATCAGACGACCATTTTACCGCTATTCTTGGTGATACGCCGGAATATATCCACAACATCAAGCCCGGTGATCGCGTCGAGTTTGAGAAGTCCGATATTTTCGACTGGCTCTATATCGAGGGTGGGAAGGTGAGGGGAAATTATACCGCTTGCCTATTGCTACTGGCCGGTCCGAAAGAGCCCTTGGAAGAATATCGCGTCAATTACGGCATTGTTTGCGATTGATCGCGATATCGCTCAGTCAATGAGGGCGAACGCTCAGGGCACGCTCCCTGAAAGTGCTTGAGACGTTCGTGCCACTTTGGAGGAGCCGCCGGTCCAGCTGTCGCTATGGGCGGTGGAAGTCTGGCGGTATCTATTGCTTCGAAATCGATTTCGCTTCCCTCAGCCTGCGGGACCGGATTCATTGCGTCTCGCTTTCGTCCCGCCGGCTAGCCTAGCCGCCACCCCAACCAACTCCCAGATATCGCCATCTCAGAGCGCCCCTCCCAACCTCCGACCTTAGTCTGGGTCACCCCCGGACTGAGGTCGCATGGCGGGAACAGCGAAGGATTCCTGTCGTTGGTTGGGCAGCGGTCAAAAAGGCCGCTTGAACAAAAGGAGGATCAGATGCATTCCAAACTTATCGTAGGTGCAGCCGCGGCCGCGGCCCTGATGTCGGGCGTTGCGTTCGCGCAGTCTTCGACGGTTAACGGCGCTGCAGGCGGCGCAGTCACCGGTGCGATCGTCGGCGGCCCTGTTGGTGCTGCCGTCGGTGGTGTTGCTGGTGCCATTGTCGGCACGGTGATCGATCCGCCGCCGGAAAAGGTCGTCACCTATGTCCGTGAGGCACCTGCACCGTCGACCCGCGTCGTGGTCAAGGAGAAGGTCGTCGTCGGTCAGCCGCTTCCGCAAGCCGTCGTCGTGACACCGGTTCCGGAAAATTCGAAATATTCATATGCAATCGTCAACAACGAGCGCGTCATCGTCGAACCGTCGTCGCGAAAGGTGATCCAGATCATCAACTGACCGGGTCCGTATGCGGCTTGAGCCGCGTAGGCCCATCCTCGACAAAAACGACGTCCGCCGCACATCTGCAGCAACGGCGGCGTCACCTTTCTCCCGCCGGATTTCACGGTCGGGGACCAGCTAGTGGATTATCATGTCAAACACGGAATCAGACCGGGTGCTGTTTGCCCGGATTTGGGCTCTCGGCGCCAAAGCAGTGAAAGACAACCGCATTTCCGGGCTGACCGATGTCACGCTCAGTACGCCTACCCTGGACGAGTACCAGAATAGCCGCGGCGAGCGGATGGCGGATCTGATCAAAGTCGTCCAGCTCGGGATCCTGCAACTCCGCGACAGCGGCGAGCTCATTGAATGCGAGCAGGTGCAGACGACCCGGCGACCGGTGAGAAGCCGGGCTTGAAACATCGTTCGACAATGGCGGGGAGGTTGGGACTTTAGTCCGATTGAAGTCCACGATCCGCCCGCTAATTTCTGTTCCGCTGATGCCTCCAGAATCAGCACGAAAAGGGTGTCTCTTCCTGGCCCCGAGCACCCTTTTCAACTTCTTCCTCTAAAAAGCCGCCCACGTCCCTCGGCATCTTCTTTCCGTTTTCCCGTGCTTCCGGCAGCTCGATTGCGGGACGGATTAAGCCGCCAGTTCCCACGCAGTTTCTGGACGGTCGATCTTGGCAAACCGTTAGAATTGAAGGGTCGGAAATCCATTACAATTCTGCGCATAAGGCGCTAGGGGTAGTTGACCCGAGGGTGCTCGGCGCCAAGGGTATTTGGCGATTGCCGAGAGCGTCCGGTTGATCGAACGAGAGCGAAATGGGTGTCAGGAACTATCTGATCGAAGGCGTTTCCGGGACCGGCAAGACCACAGTCGCCACCGAATTGCAGCGGCGCGGCTACGACGTTATCCACGGCGACCGTGCGCTGGCTTACAAAGGCGATCCGCAGACGGGCGAACCGCTAGATCGTGCTGCGCTGGAGCAGAACATTCTCGACGTGACCTTCGCGCACAAGCACCACCTTTGGGATGTCGGCAGGGTCCGGTCGCTGGCGGCCGATAAAAGCCATCCGGTCTCCTTCTTCTGCGGCGGCTCAAGGAATTCTCATCACTTTATCGACTTGTTTGACGGAGTTTTCGTTCTCGATGTCGACCTGGAGACGTTGAAGAACCGGCTTGCCAGCAGACCGGAAGACGAGTTCGGCGGGAAACCGGCCGAACGGGACGTTGTTCTGCGACTGCATGCAACGAGAGAAGACAATCCGGAGAATGCCACGACCATTGACGCCACCCTGCCGCTTGCCTCCGTTGTCGACGATATTCTGTCGCGATGCGGAGTGGTCGGCTAAACGTGTCGTGATCTTTCAGGTACTCCGGCTTCTCGGGTGTCTGCAATCGCGCGATGCCAGGCCACGCGATTTGGATTGGACGAATTGTCTTCGATCTGCCACAAGCGCCGGAGGACGCGACTGCCGTTATCTTTAGAACGGGGTCGGGCGACCGATTGACGTCACGTCGCTGCCGCGAGATCACGCTGGCCGTCCTGAAGAAGCTCGTTTGAGGCTGTTGAATGTGTGAGCCTCGATAGCGGCCATTGACCCCCATCAAATGATGATCGGGCGGTGTGGGTTCTGGCCTCCCATCGTGCACGAAGCAGAACAGTGGCGTCTCCCGTGGAAAACCTGGACCTTAATGCTTCCCTCCGTCCAAGGCCCGATGCGCAGGCGGGGCAAGCCAGTCAGGGTTACCAAGTCACTTTAGGTTCTGTCTTTCATTGCGCCGGCTAACCTGGCCGTCACTCTCCCCGACGAGCTCCCACAAATCCACCCTCTCGGCGCGCCCCTTGACCTGTGACAGACCCAGCGGCCGAAACTCGAAGCGATCTCCCACCGCGTCATGAATAGCCGCACTCACCAGGATCGACGTGCCGAAGTCCTTGTTCAGCCCTTCCAGCCGTGACGCGACATTGATCGTATCGCCCATGGCCGTGTACTGCTGGCGCGAAATGGCGCCGAAGCTGCCCACGACGGCGGGGCCGGTGTGGAGGCCGAAGCGGGTGAAGAGTTCTGGGCGGCCGTTCCGGCGGTTCTCCTCGTTCAGGGTGTCGATCGCCGCTTTCATGGCGAGCGCGCAGCGGCAGCCGTGTTCGGCGTGGCTGTCATCCTGCACGGGTGCATTCCACATGACGAAGATGGAGTCGCCGAGATATTGCACGACGGTGCCGCCATTGCGCTCGGCGATGGTGTTCAGGAGTTCGAAATAGGCCGATAGCGTATCGACCACGTCTTCGGGTGAATTCCGCTCGGATATGGTGGTGAAGTCCCTGATGTCGGTGAAGAGCGCGGTCACATCCTGCCGCGTCGCCTTGACGACCGCTCGGCCCTCGGGACTGACGATGCGCCGGACGACTTCGCGCGGGACATAGAGGGCAAACTGGCTGATGGCGTGGCGGCTGGCGGCCAGCGCGCTCGCCAGCGTGTTGATCTCCGATATCCAGGAATGCGAGACGGCCTTCTCGCTGACATCGAGATCGCCGATCCTGCGCGCCTCGTCGGCGAGGCGATAGAGAGAGCGGCTGACCATGCGCGAAAGCAGCACGGATGCGGCGACACCCGCGATGACGAAGGCGGCGGCAATCAGCAGATTGCGCACGAGCAGACGGTTCGCCTCCGCCACCAGGTCCTCCATCGGCACGACGATGGCCGCCACACTTCCCTTGAAGAGACCGGAGACGCCGACGGGGGCGATCTGCACGAGCTGGCGTTCGCCATCGAGTTCGATCCGCGCCAGGCCGCCATTGGCAAAGGCCGGATCGCGCCTGAGCCTCGCCACGGTTTCGACGCTGGTGTCGAAGCCGTTGGCCGTCGCATCGAACGCACCCGATGCTCTCGACCATATTGCGATGATCCTGCTCATGATATCGGGGTCGGAATGGGCGACGAGATCATCGCCGGCATCGATGATGTAGGCGCGCGCACGCGGCGAAATTCCCTGCGCATTCAGGAGGGCGCTGACGGTCTGCAGATGGATGTTGATGCCGACGACCACCCGGCCGTTGCCCCGCATGGGTGCCGCGATCGTCAGCGTCGGCACCTGCAGGGTTCCGGCGACATAGGGGCCGACGGAAACCGGCGCGCCATCCTGGATGACGGCCTGATACCAGGGGCGCTGGCGCGGATCGAAGGATGCATAGTCGATGTCCCGCCCGCTGATCTCTCTTGCCTCGCTGTCGAGAAAGCGAAGCGTCGAGATGACATCGGCGGTTTCCCGCCCGGCAATCGTCCTGATCGCGAAAGCCGTCCCGTCAGGTGCGGCAAGTGTGCGGCGAACATCCTGCCTCTGCGCGTTGATGACCTGCAGGTAGGAGCCATCGGGATAGCCGGTATAGATGCTCGTGGCATTGGGGATGTTTCGCAGAACTTCCAGAAGGAATTCCTGTTTCGCCTCGATATCCCGAGGCGGCGGGGAGGCGAGCTGCGGCAGGGTCGATGCCAGCGCCACCGCCTCCATGCCGCCCTGCAGCGTATTGCGGTATCCTTCGATCAGCCGCAGGCTCATCTCGCGCATCTGCTGCACGCCGGCGCTGACCGCGGCATCGCTGCCGCGGCTGAAGGCCAGCCAGATGATCGGCATCGACGTGCACAGCAGCGATGCGACGACCAGAACGCCGAGATGCAGTCTTAAGGGTCTGGACCAGCGCACGAGACTTCCCTCGAAATGCGGGCGCGTTTCAGCACGGGCATCGTCTCGATACTATCCGGCCGTGCAGGAATGAGCGTACCCAACTGGCGCAGCTAACTGCTTTTTGAGGCGTTGCACAAGGCGCTGGCGGCAGGAGCCCGCTCGGGCCCGCCAGGCTGGAGACGGTATCGATGGGATGAATAGCGCTTCCCGAAAGTGCGCCTTGCCGGAAAGGGTCGGGCATCGGACTTTGGTCCGATTGAAGCCGATCCGCTCTCTGCTACATACTTTCCCGCTGACCCTGAAAAATTCAGCGCGAAAAGGGTGTCTGACCCTGACCCGGCGCACCCTTTTCAACTTTCTCCTGTTAGCCGCCGATGCCCCTCGGCGGCTTCCTTTGCGTTCTCGTGCGACGCCTTCCCCCCGGTGGATAGGGGCGTAGCGGCGTGTCACGCACTTTTCACGCGACTCTTGCTCCCATCCATGATTATTTCACGCGCCTAACGCGTTTTTGGCGGACTGAGCAGGTATAAGGGCTCGCATATGTATTGAGTGGCGGCCCTTGTAACTGGCCTCAAAATCAGGAGGTTTCGGCCTCTTTCGGTCCTGATTTCTCGCGGCACGGCGGCCCTGTTCGATGGCCGCATCCCACATCACCATGACCATAACCAGCGATGCTGACAGGCCCCACGGCTGAGGCGGCCAACGGCTTGGGGCGTTCGCTATCTCTTCATGATGAGGTGTGTTCGCTTCCGGCCGGAAGCGGCATTGATCATCCATACGCACCGTTCAAAGCACGGCCTGGAAACAAATGAAGGGCTCCCACTCAATACTCGGCGAGCCCCCCGCATCGGTTTCGGTCCTAGTAATCCTACTACCGCCGCGCATGCACTTTCGTCGCGGCGCAGCCGATTCGCAATTCATCCAAAAGGGTTAGGTGGAGGCGCGGTCACGCGCGCTCATGGGGGCTTGCGATAGGCATCCTGTCGAGGGGTGACAGGTGCAATGATTTTGCCCGCTCAAAGCCGCCGCTCTCCCTCCATCACTGGGTGAGGAGATCGCCCTCGCCAATATCAGGCCAACGGGCGCGCCTGAGAATTCTTCTGTGGTTGTTCTTGCGCGTTACTCGCGCCAGGCGGGCGGCAATGCTAGGAATCGCCTGCCAACTGGGGTTGTCCAATGAAAAAACTCATTCTCGCCGCGGCACTTGCCGCAGCGCTCACGTCCTGCGCGAAAAGACCTGACGCCATCGTGCAGGCCGATATCCCGATGCAGGCCTACACCAATCTCAGTTGTCCGCAGATCGCTAGCGAACACAGCAAGGAAAAGGTGAAGCTCGACGGCCTCTCGAAGCAGCAGATCTCGGCGGCCAATGGCGACGCGTTTGGTGTGTTCCTGGTGGGAGTGCCGATCGGCAGCGTGGCCGGTGGGGACAAGGAAGGCGAGGTTGCGGTGTCCAAGGGCAAGGTTTCGGCGATGGAGAGTGCGGCGCTTTCGAAGGGGTGTAAGTTGTAGGTGAGGGGTAAGGAGTAAAGAGTGGGAAGTCGGCGGCAAGGGCAGCGGCTGGCTACCTCTCCATCGTCATCTCTGTGT
>NZ_JBFUBG010000057.1:0-40398 GCF_056405875.1 Rhizobium sp. P1_E6
GCCTAACCGAGCAGGCCATCCCCAAGAAACCAAAGCTCAACAAGTGACGTTCGGGCCGCCACATCGCGGGCTTATTACTGTCGCGGGAGGCAACCACGCCATCGTCTGAGCTACCGCAGCCTGCCACACGCCAAAATTTATCTGATCCTCGAAAAACTGTAGCTGGGCGGAATAAATCGCCAGCTCCGTTGTCTACGTCCATGAAACCGCTCTGCATAACAAGGAGCCCGCATGAACGTCTTTCCTCGAAAAACATCCCTTCCCCTAGCGGCATCGATCTTGGTGATCTTGTCCGTTTCCGCGTTTGCGGACGATGCAGTATCGCATGAACACACTACCTCCCCGGTTACCGACGAGACGCCGTTCCTGGCGGAAAACGATGCAGCCATGGTGAGGATGATGAACGACATGGCGGTCAAGCCAACAGGCGACGTCAGCAGGGATTTCGTCGAGATGATGATCCCTCACCATCAGGGCGCGATCGATATGGCGCAGACCTATCTGCGTTATGGCAGCAATGAGCAACTTAAGCGCATAGCCCAGGAAATCATCGTCGATCAGCAGCAGGAAATCGCCGCGATGCGGCTGGCTCTCGGCGATCCTCTTCCGCCTTCGGAGCCGGCACCGACACAAGTTTCCCCGCAGAACTCCCTCTCTTCTGGAGCCGGCATGTCGATGATGCCGGCTATGGATCCGAACATGAAAATGGGCAATTGAAAGGACCCCGTTATGAAGTCTAGCCTTCTCGCCCTCAGCCTTTTCGCCGGCACGATGCTGGCGCCATCAGCGAGCTTTGCCGGACAGGCGCCGAGTGCGGCCTCCGATCCGGATATCCCGATCAGCGGCAGGGATCGCGTCTATGCGGCCGAACAATTCTCCAATACGGTTTCAGTCACCGATCCATCCACCAATAAGTTGCTCGGCGTTATCCGTCTCGGCGATCCGCAGCCGGGCAATTTGAGTCCGCTCTACCGGGGACAGGTCCTGGTCCACGGCATGGGCTTTTCGCCCGATCACAAGACATTGGCTGTCGTTTCGATCGGCTCGAATTCGGTGACGTTCATCGATACGGCGACCAACGCCGTGAAGCACACCACCTATGTGGGCCGCTCGCCGCATGAGGCATTTTTTACGCCCGATGGCAACGAAGTCTGGGTCACCGTTCGCGGAGAGGATTACATTTCGGTCATCGACGCGCATACCTACAGGGAGAAGCTGCAGATCAAGGTGCCGGCCGGACCGGGCATGCAGATATTCTCGCCGGATGGAAGATACGGCTATATCTGTTCCTCGTTCAATCCGGAGACCGTCGTCGTTTCCGTCGCCGATCATCAGATCGTTGGCCACATCAAGCAGGAAAGCCCCTTTTGCCCCAACATTGCGGCGACGCCTGATGGCAAGCAGGTTTGGTTCACTCTGAAGGATATCGGCAAAACGCAGGTCTTCGACGCTGACGCGCCTTTTGATCTCATCAAGACGATCGATACCGGGCCGATCACCAATCACGTCAACATCGTTCACAACACCAATGGCGACTTTGCCTACATCACCGTTGGTGGCCTCAACCAGGTGAAGGTCTACCGGACGGATAATTTCGAACAGGTCGCGACGATCCCGGTCGGTAATCTTCCGCACGGTGTGTGGCCATCAGGCGATGGCACGCGCGTCTATGTAGGCCTCGAAAACGCCGACGCGCTCGCAGTGATCGACACGCTGACGAACAAGGTGATTGCCATGATACCGATCGGCCAGGCGCCACAGGCCGTCAACTATGTCCCAGACGCAGTCCCTGAGGGCGACGGCATGCAGAACCTCCAGCCGCTCGGTATTGCCGGCCAGGTGGCGCATCTTGCCCTGCAGGCGCCCAAGTCAAAGCAGGATGGCATTGCTCCAACCAGTGTCTCTCTTTTCGATCAAGGCCTGTCGCAGGTGTTGCAGGCGTCCGTGACGGGTCTGGAACCAAAGAAGCCCTACATTCTTGCGCTCTCCACGCGGGCCGACGGTACGGGTGATCTTCAGCCTCTGGCTTCCTTCATGACGAATCCGGCCGGCTCGGCCATCGTCAACGCGGTTGGCCCCATCCGACAAATCATCCAGAGCAGCGAGAAGGCTGAGCGCCGCTATCTCGTTGTCGCTGCGGCAGGGGATAAAGGGCCGGGTGACGTCGTCCAGATCCAAGCGAAGTAAATCCGTTCAGCCCGCCGGCTGTGATAGGGTGGCGGGCGGAAGCTTCTGAAGGTAAGCCTCTCATGAGTGACATTCTGCAGCTCGTCGAACCAATGATCCCGGCACTCCGYCGCTATGCCCGTGGACTGCTGCGGGATGCGACGGCAGCCGACGATCTCGTCCAGGATTGCCTGGAGCGGGTTATCGCCCATTGGCATCATCGCCGAAACGACGATCCGCGCACCTGGGTCTTCGCCATTCTTCACAATCTGGCGGTCAACCGGTTGAAACAGACCGCACGCCGTGGCGAACATCTGCCCTTTGAAAAGGTGGACGAAAGCGCCTTTGCCAGGCAACCGACACAGGAAGACAATCTGATACGTCGCGATGTAATTCAGGCGCTGGAGCAGCTTCCCGAGGAGCAGCGAAGCGTTCTGCTGCTGGTGTCGGTCGAGGATCTGTCCTATTCGCAAGCAGCGGAAGTCCTGTCTATTCCGATTGGCACCGTCATGTCGCGCCTGTCGCGGGCGCGTGAGCGGCTGCGTCAGATATTGGAGAATCCGGGGCAGACAGTGCAGGGGCCATCCGCCCATCTTCGGAGAGTAAAATGAGCGTAAAACCAATAACCGAGGATGATCTTCACGGCTTTGTGGACGGCGCCCTCGACGAGGTGCGTGAAGTCGAGGTTGCTGTCTACCTTGAAACCCATCCCGAAATCGCTGCGCGAATCGACAGCTACGGCAGGCAACGGCTGGATCTGCGGGCCGTGCTCAACCCGGTGGCGGAAGAACCGGTTCCAAGCCGACTGAACCTGAGCCACCTGGTGGATATGCGTAAGCAAAGCCGGCTACCCTTCTGGCGCATGGCCGCCGCCGCCGCGTTTCTTCTGATTGCTGGCGGTTCGGGTGGCTGGATGTTGCATGGCATGTACAGGCAATCGAGCGAGGGCATGGTTGCGCTGGCCGATGAAGCAGCCGACAGCTTTGCTACTTATGCGTCCGACAGGACGAGGCCGGTCGAGCTTCGCGCCGACAAGATGGTCGAGCTTGTTGACTGGGCGACCGAACGAATGGGCCGTAAGCCGGTGCTGCCGGATCTTTCCAAGTCGGGCTATCGTCTGATGGGCGGCAGGATGATCGCGACGTCTCATGGCGCCGGGTTGATGCTGATGTATGATGATGACCGGGGAACGCGTCTCGTTATGCTGACGCGGCCAATGCTCGCCGATCAGAACAAACCCATGGCGCCGCATGCGCAGGGCAATGTTGAGGGCTGGAGCTGGGCGTCCGGCGGCATGGGTTACAGCCTGGTCGGCGTCCTGCCGGCCGATACCTTGCATCCTCTCGCCGATGATATCAGGCACCAGACCGAAACCGGCGTCTGAACTCTGTCATGCCGAAAGCATGTTGCGCAAAGTGTGCAGGGTCTTGCGGTAACAACATGCATATTTAGTGCATGCGGGGACGGCGTTTCTCGCCGCCGCGCCTTCCAGGCAACCCCATCATGCCTTGAGGGATCTGTTCATCGGCAGCCAATGCCGCATTATGCTGGCGTAGACGCTCAAGCGCCACGGAAGCAAGCTCGGTATAGGGAATAGTAGCCGGATCGTCGGTATGGATATCCTGGATCGCTGCAAGGACCGTCTCGGCTTGCGTAAGGCGGCGTGTTGCGATGAGGGCGATGCCTTCCTTGTAGCGGGCCTGCACCACATGGGGCGCCTGCTCGCCGATGCGACGGAAGGTTACGGCTGCATCCTCATAGAGTTTCAGCGCCAGTTGCGTATCTCCAAGGCGAAGCGCAATCGGCAGTGGCTCGGCCGTGCGCTCCAGCAGCGACTGATAGGCGGCAAGGGCTTCGGTCAGCTTTCCCCGATCGAAGAGCAGGTTGGCAAGGCCAAATTCGGCACCGACATGGCCCGGCGAGGATTGCAGAACCTGGGCGAAGACGATCTCGGCTTTTCCCTTCTCCCCCTTTCGATACATTTCGAGTGCTTGCTCGTAGACATAGTTGACGCTGCGCGGATGCAGAACGCCGCCGAGATTRCGCCCATCGCGGGTCCTGAAGAGCGTATAGCTGATCCGTCGCTCGTCAGCGCCGAAGACATATTTGTAAGGTTCGTTTCCGCGCAGGAAATCATAGAATCGGAAGCCGCCTTCGATCGCACGGCGGATGCAATATCCATGCAGCACGAGACCGGGAGACGGCGTTTTCCAGTTCTCGTCACGACCGGTGATATAGAAAAGGATCGTCTTTTTCGGGCGGTCGATGATATTGGCGAGCGCGCCGAGCGGCTGCTCGCCGAACCAGAAGACCGGAACGTCCAGTGTGCCGTTCCTGAAGCAGTCCATCAGCATTTCGCGGGTAGAATTGATGAGCCGCTCCGTCCGTTCCGGTCCTTTGCGCTCCGTCCATCGCATGCGCCAGAAATCAAAGAGAATGGTGAGGTCGCGGTCAATGGTCTCGGGCGTTGCCATCGTGATCCGGTAGCCTTCGTCGCCGTCGAGCTTGCGCAGGAAGCGGCGCAGCTTCTGGCGCGTCTGGCTGCTCATCTTCCGCTCCAGATAGTCGTCCCAACTTGCAGGCAGAATGACCACCGGGCAGATCGTATTGTCGATATTATCATGGCCAGTTGGGACGTTGTCACGGAACATGACGAGCGGCCCCTGGAGTGCAAGGATCATCTTCTCGCGCCGTTCCGGTGGCCCGCTGAAATGCTCCAGCCGGAGATGCGTCCAGTTCTGCTGTTTGAGGTAGGCGGCAAAGCCGTCGATAGCTTTTTGTTCGTAGCCGGGCATGACGATGAGGCCGGTATAGTCGGCCGAATAATTTCCGCCCATGACGATTTCATCGTAGAAAAGCCCGCTCTGCTCATCGAGTTTCGTGAGCAATCTCAGCGGCAAAAAGGCGACATAGGGAGCATCCGGCTGCCGCTCGCGCAGCGCCAGGACGAACCAACGGCCGCGATGCCCAAGAAAGTCTCTAAGCCATGTCCAGGAGAGGAAATGTTGGGCATCCGGATCGTCCCGATAGACCTGATCCCAGTTGTCGCGAACGGCCTCGTAGCCGGCTACGGTATCAATGATATCGATGCGCATGCCCCCTCCCAATACTCCGTACGCAATTCGGGATATTTCAGTCTAATGGGGAATATCGATCTTCAAATAAACCGTCCGGGTGATTCATCGGCGCGAAATGGGATTAGTCCGCAGCCGCGCTTTCGGCCTGCAATGCTAGAGTGCCACAATCCGCGGGCTCGCATGGATGAAAGCCCAGAGCGCCTTGCTGATATTGACGATCTCGCCGATCGATTTATCCAGAAGCTCCATTTCCCGGTCATCCATCTGTTCGATCTTGCCGTAGCGGATTTCCTTGTCGTCCTCGACAAGCCGCATGAGCTGCGTGCTGGAGATCTCGCCCTTTTCGTCGAAGGAATAGATGCAGTGATTGTATTTGTTGCGCATCTTCGATTCCTTCTTCAGGCGCGACATGGCCGAGAGAACCGCCTTGCGGTCCGCAGCAGGCGTCGAAGTGAGCTTTGCGAGACGCTCGACGAGATCTATGCGCGCGCGCGTCGTATTAAGCGTCAGGAAGACCACGATCGCCGCCTCCTTCTCCACCTTGAGAAGATGGGCGATAATATAGATCAGCAGGCTTTCCGTATTCGTCCAGACATAGTTTAACCGGCCAACACTCAATAAGACATCAGACATGGCCGGCATGCTGGACTCCTCCGCTTCAACGCTAACGATACATGGACTATATCAGATCATTCCGTCAGCGCGTCGCGATTTCCTGCGCTCAGCGCTCCTTGAACGCACGCGACATGCTGTCGGCGATCGGCTTGCTCAGATACTCGAAGAAGGTGCGCTCCGAACTCTGGATCAGCACTTCAGCAGGCATGCCGGGAACCGGATGGAAGTTGTGAACGCGGGCAATTTCCGAGTCCGGGATCTGTACGCGTACGATGTACACGTCCTTCACGGACAAGCCGGAATTTTCCTCGATGGAATCGGCCGAAACATAGAAGACCTTCCCTTCCAGAACCGGCGTGGTGCGCCTGTTGAGGGCGGTCAGGCGGATTGCCGCCGTCTGCCCCTCATGAAGCTGATCGATGGAGGTACGCAATACCTGCGCCTCCAGGATCAGCGGCACATGGGCCGGCAGGATTTCCATGATCGGTTTTCCGGTGGTGATGACGCCGCCGGCGGTGTGATAGTAGGAGCGCACAACGGTACCTGTCACCGGCGAACGGATGACTGTGCGCTCCAGAACGCCGGCAGCTTCGTGCATCTGTTGACGTACGCTGTCGAGGTCGGATTCGGCGGTTTCCAGTGCATCGAGCGCTGCCTGCTTGTTGGAATTGACGGCGATGACAGCTTCCTGGCGGAACTTGGCTATTTCCGCCTCGCTCTCGTTCAGTTCGCCGTTCAGTCGTGAAATATCGCCCATCGCGTCGGMAATGGCGCGCTCGATGGCCAGAAGGTCGGTCCTGCGCATGTAGCCGACTTTGACCAGCCGTGCCTTGGAATCTCGCTCATCCGTAAGCAGTGCCAGTTGCCGTTCGAAGGACTCGCGCTGGCCCTTGTAACCTTCGAAGCGGTATTCCAGCGATTTGATGTTCTTCTCGATGAGGTTGAGCTGCTCCTCGAGCTTGACCTGCTTGCTGTGGAAGACGACGTTCTGGCTCTGGATGATGGCGTTGATGTCGGGGTCGCTCGCCTCTGCCATGACGATGTCGGGAAGCTTGAACTCGCGCGATCCCTGTGCTTCGGCCCTGAGGCGTCCGACGACTGCCTCCAGGCGCAGCCGCCTCAGCGTCAGCATTCGCTCGTTGGTCAAGGCGGCTGTTTGATCGAGAGTGACCAGGACGTCGCCCTCCTTGACGCTCTCGCCTTCGCTGACGAGCATTTCCTTGATGATGCCGCCTTCAAGGTGCTGGACGACCTTGTTGTTGCCGGTTGCCACGAAGCTGCCCTGGGCGATGATGGCGGAGGCAAGCGGCGCGGTTGCCCCCCAGTATCCGAAACCGCCGAACGAGCAGAAAAGGACAGTCAGGCCGACAAAGCTGTGCAAACGGATGGAGCGCGGCACGTCGCCATACCATTCGAGCTGCACCGGGCCGGTGGATTCCTGCTTCTTCTTTTCCATGGCCTTCATCCTTCGATACGCGGTGACTGTTGGCCAGCTCGGCCATTGCCCTTTGATATTGCCTGCAAGACTTCCATTCGCTCGCCGAACATGGCGACCGTGCCGTCCTTGAGCACCATGATCTTGTCTACGCACTGTAGAAGGGCGGGGCGTTGCGTGATCGTAACTGTCGTGATGCCCTGTTTCTTGGCGTGGATCAGCGCTTTTGCGAGAGCGGCTTCACCTTGCGTGTCGAGGTTGGAGTTGGGCTCGTCGAGCACGACGAATTTGGGATCGCCGAAGAAGGCGCGTGCGAGCGCGATGCGCTGCTTCTGGCCGCCCGAAAGCGGCGAGCCATCGGACGCGACAACGGTCTCATAGCCCTGTGGGAAGCCAGCGATCAGCTCATGCACGTCGGCAAGAACGGCGGCCTCATAGATCTGCCGGTCTTCGATGTCATCGCGCATGCGGCAGATATTGGCCTTGATCGTTCCCGGGAAGAGCTGCACGTCCTGGGGCAGATAGCCGATGCTTTCGCCGAACTGCCGCTGGTCCCAGTTGCGCAGATCCATGAGGTCGAGGCGCACATTGCCGGAGGTTGGCAGGATGGAGCCCACCAGCATTTTGCCAAGTGTCGTCTTGCCGGAACCGGAATTGCCGATGATCGCCAGCGATTCACCTTTCTTCAGCGAGAAGGAAATGCCGTTCAGGATCACCTTCTTCTGCGGCGGCGGAACGAAGAGGAGCCGTTCCACATCGAGCCTGCCTTCCGGATTGGGAAGGCGCAGGCGCGGGAAGTTGAGCGGCGAGGTGAGAAGCAGGTTCTTGATGCGGCCATAGGCAGCAGCCGATCGGTTGAATTGATGCCAGCCTTCGATTGCTCCTTCGATCGGCGCCAGCGCGCGGCCGGAAATGATCGAGGCTGCGATGACCATGCCGCCCGTCAATTCTCCAGACAGCGACAGATGTGCGCCCCAGCCGAGAAGCCCGACCTGGGTGATCATGCGGCAGGCCTTGGAAACGCCGGTGAAGATGATATTGCGGTCTTGCGCCTGGACGTGGGATTTCAGCGAGCCGGCGGTTTCCCGACCCCACATCTTCACYGCCTCGGGGATCATCGCGAGTGCGTTGATGATCTGCGAATTGCGCGACATGGAATCGAGATGGAAATTCGCGCGGCTGAGATAGCTGTTGGATTCGGCGAACTGTTTGGCCGTGAACTTCTGGTTCAGGAAGGCGATCAGAAACAGCACCGCGCAGCAGACCATGATGATGATGCCGAGATGCGGATGCACCAGATAGACCACGACCACGAACAGCGGCATCAGCGGCGCGTCGAGGAAAGCAATCAGCGTTCCTGAAGTCAAAAAGCTGCGGAGAGACTGTAGGTCCTGCAGAATCTGGTAATCCTTGCCGCTTCCATGCAGCGAGGCGCGAGCGGCGGCACTGAGGATGGGTGCACCCAGCTGGACTTCCAGTTCCACGGCAGTCCGCATCAGGATGAAGCGACGGATGGAATCCATGAAGGCCTGCAAGAGGACGGCGCCGACCACCACGATGGAAAGCATTACCAGCGTGTCGATGGAGCGGCTGGTCAGGACGCGGTCGGAAATCTGGAAGAGGTAGAGCGGGATCGCCAGCAGGAGCACATTGATCGCGATTGTGAAGACCATCACGATTGCGAGGTTGCGCCTGATGACCGCGACGCCTCTCGCAAGGCTCAAAGCGAAATTCACCGGCTCGCTGCGCTTGTGGAAGCCGTTGTTTCCGCCGCCACCACCGCCGCCGCCACCGAAATCCGGTTCCTTGCCGCCCCCACCACCGCCGCCTGCACGCAGGCGGCGCTCATTATCTTTCACCGGCCCGGTGTCGCCGTCGATCGTCTTGGCGAAAGGAATATCCGGCTTGGCCTTGAGTTCGTTGATTTCATCGGGTGCCCGCCGCGCCTCGATATTGGGCGTCGCCCAAAGTTCTTCAGCCGGCTGCGGCTTTGTTTTCGGCTCTATAGCATCGACGACGGGCAGGTCGTGGCCGGAAAGCTGCCTTTCAGATCGTTCGGTCGGCATTACGGTTTGCACGTCATCCACTTTCTCTTCAGCGACAGCCTCGACAGCCTCGACAGCCTCGACAGCCTCGACAGCCTCGACAGCCTCGACAGCCTCGACAGCCTCGACTTCGTGGGGATAGGAAGGCGCCTTGCGCGTCAGTTGGCGAAGATGGTCCACYGCATCGTCGATCGCCGAAACGCAGGCCTGCGTCAGAAAATCCTGAGGATTTGCGGCGGTCGGGGATGGTTTGTCACCACGCAGATCGAGTGCGCTGCCATTGGCAAAAATCTGTTTTGAGATTTGGTTCATCGCGGTCTCTCCCAATATACGCAGGTCACGCGACCACGGCTTGCATTACATCTGAGGGGTGAGCGGAGGACCATGAAAGGTCATGCCCGCCGTTGATGACGCCATCGCCGCTGTCCCCGCCTTGGAGGCTATCGTCGTCGAGAAAGGCGATGACTTCATTGGCAAGTCTTTCGCCTGCCGTCTCGGGCTGGCTGACATCATGGTCTATGATGCCGCCCTGGATGAGAATGGCGTCGGAATAGAGCTGACCGGCAACGTAGGTGGTGTTGCCGAAGCTGTCGTAATCGACGATCTCAGCGATATTGGCGACGGTATTGCTGCCCGTATCAATCGTGACCACAGCGTCCGGGTTGTTCTTCAGAATCGCGGCTGCAGCCAGGGTCACGTCATCGGAATCTCCGAGCACCGCGACCTGCTTGATGATCGTCATGTCGAAGAGATTGCCGGTGATGTAGAGAACATTCAGGCCGACATAGCCTTGGAAATTGGAATCGGTAGACAAGCCCTCGGGCATTGTCGGATCGCGCTCCTGGATCCCCTTCTCTGCCTGGGACATATAGTCAGGCATGGCCTCGAACCGGTCATTGGCGCCGAMATTGTGGATCGCCGCGAGATTCCAGATGAGATTATTGCCGGACTGGATGGCGGCACTATCGTCGACACCATCCTCGGCGCGGGCCCAGTCATTGTCGTAAAGAAGTGAAATCTGCGTTATACTATTGATATCGTAAACATTTCCGCCAACGATCACCAGGTCGTACTGCAGGCCCATCTGGAAGTAGGATGAGAAATTCAGCGTCGTATTGCCGCCCGTCAGCACCGTCGTTTCCGACCCGCTCGTCATCACGGTCATGGTGTCGTTGTCGGTCACGAAATGATACTGCTCGATCCAGTTCACGAAGGAAACATCGCCCTCGATGACGCTGACACGCCAGGCCATCGGAAAGATCGGGTCGCCATGTGCATCGACCGTCGTCTGCGGTTGCGTCGACTGGAAACTGTCCCGTTCGAAGCTTGCAATGTTGTAGGCGGTGACGCCCGCGTTTTCGGCTGCATCAGCTGAGGAATGGAATACCGAGGAGATGCTGTCATTGTCGCTGTAGACATAGACCTGCGTGATCGCATCGACTTGGTGATAGTCACCCATGACAGCCGTCACGGAAGAGATCACAGCGGTATTGACGACGGAAGCAATGTTGGCGACGAGGTTTGCGCCCGCGGTGACCTCCAGGCTGCTTCCAGCCGGGTCATGCTGTTCGACGGATGTCTGGGTTTCGTCGGGTTCCTCAGCCAACTTGGCTAGGCCCCGGTCCGGCAGCAGGTCGTCGAGAACAGGAATTTCGGAAGCGAGCTTGCCGTTTATATAGGGTCCGGCGGTGATCTCGTCACCGGTCAGCACGAAATCATGGACCTGATCATTTGGATTGTCTGCCGGCGGTTCGTCCGTTCCGAGCGATGTCTGGCCGGAATCCTTTATCTCCTGGATATAGGTTTCCATATCCCCGGCGATCTGCTTGACGCCCTCGAGCGTGTCCGTCCGCTGCAAGTTGGCAAACGGAGAGAAAATCTCGGCCTCGGCGCTGAATTCCGTCAGTTTTTCGACGACGAAACTCGTATCGCGCGGGGCGTGATTGCCACCGGTCATATCGAGGTAATCGTCGTCGTAGAGAACGTTGACCTGTGTGGTGAAGCGGATTGCCGAGCCGGGCCCGTCGAAAACCTGCAGCTCTTCTTCGGTTTCGATACCGATGTCGATGTCTTGTGGGCTGCCGAACCGGGGCAGCGATACGTCGCGGTGGGCGATCTCGGAGAGCTTTTCGATGCTTTCCTCAAAGGGGCGGCCGAACCGGCGGGCGCCGCCATAAACGATCTCATAGCTGACGCTTCTGTAGTTGACATCAGGATCGTAGTCCTGGAGCGCGAGATCGGAGGCGAAAGTGGGCGTGTTGGCGACCAGATCGTCAAGCGCCGGATTATTTTCGGCAGGGCCTCTACCCTCCGCCAGCTCCGCGCGCAGCCTCATCTCTTCGGTCGTCGTTTCGAATATGCCGACGAAATGGGCGATGATTTCCGAGAATTTCTCAATTTGCATTGCCTTGGCCCTCCCCTTCGAAAAGACAACCGGCCATGCGGCATCCTTCTGCGGGGGCCGCGCTGTTCGTCAATTCGCACGCAAGCATTCAAACTGCACCGACCGAAGCCGGTGCAGCCCTTTCTTGGTCTTGGAGGTTAGTGTCCGCTGGTATCTTCGCCGACATCGGAGACGTGCGAGTTGCCGCCGATGACACTGGAGTCCACAGCATTGCTGAGCATGTTCGCGCCCTGAACGAGCTCCAGATGGAAGCCCGAGTTGGCGAGAATTGCGGAAGCATCTGCCGTCGATGTACCTGCGACGTCGTCGCCTGCCTTGAGGTCCCAGCCTTTGCCGTCCATATCGACGCCGTCAGCACCATGGGCGGTGCCAGCGTTTGCATTCAAGTGGTTCTGAGCATCGTTGTTGTTCTGCGCAACGTTCCAGGCGTGATCCTGGTCCGCCAGATGGTTCGCCTGGACAGTGTTGAAGACTGAGTCGGCGCCTCCGCCGGCCAGCGAACCGTTGAGGATGTTGTCGATATCGAGAGTGAAGGAGAAGTCGTCCCCGATGTCGAAGGTGAGGTCATGACCGGCAACGCCGAGGTTTCCGAAGTCCTTGACATCGTCAATGACGGCGAAATCCGTGTCCGTCTTGTTGAAGCTGTCGCTGGTGTTGTGGCTGTTGCTGGTCGATTCCGTCCTTGTGTCGTTATCGCTAACCGTCTTGATGTCGGTGTCGATATCCGTTTTCGTGGTTGTGGTCGTGTCGTTATCGTTGATCGTCTTGGTGTCGTCGTCGCTGTAGGATTTGGAATCGTAGCTCCAGTCGTAGTCCGACTTCGTGGTTGTTGTCGTATCGTTGTCGTTGATATTGGTGGTCTTGATATTGGTATCGTCGTCCGACTTGTAGCTCCAGTCGTATTCGTTGTCGCGGTTGTCGCCGTTGTCAGTCTTCACATCGACATCGACGTTGGCCTTGACATCAACATCTGTGCTGTTGTCGGTGTTGTTGCGATTGTCGCCGTTGGCGATGCCGCCGACGTAACCCGTAGAATCGTCATCGATTTCGGTCGAGTTGATAGCGCTGGAAAGGCCGTCGGCCAAGGCACCCACCTTAACGGTGTCGTCGTCGGAGCCCTGTGGACCGGGCTTGGGATCATAAGGCATTTCAGTTTTCCTCCAGAAAAAAAACTGGAGCAGCTTTCGAAGTCCCTCTCATCTCAAATGGGATCTTTGCTCGCGCTTGCTCCAATGCGTTAATATCGGCAGATGGACTCGGTACCTTTTCACCTGCAGCTTCATAGTGATTTGTTGGCCAAATTCTGTATTGGGATTGTGCCTATGCAGTACAAAGACGCACAAATCCGGTCCCGGACTCGATATGAGCGCGAGCAAGGCAGTCGAACTTCTTTTTGAGTTCCCTCGAAAGAAGACCAAGTATCAAAAACACATGCCGATACTCGGTTTTCACGTCGCCGCTTTGGCGACCATCACAGACTGATGGAAAAAAGTGGGTCCCGATAGATATCAATTCGGGCTAAGGTAGTTGAAAGCCGGTTCAATACTCTGGTTAAGCCTGTGCCGGGCGGCAGGCCCGGAAACCTGTGTATGAATTCGGGACGGCGTCCCATACCTCGGAATCCGCCGGATTCGACTGATTGCGGTATCGCGAAGTTAAGCCCGAAAGGTTCTCCGTCTTATTTTGAAATATCGTCTGCCCTTTACCGCTTTGCTTTCGTATGTCTCGAACTAATACATGGTGCTTTATACCGTGATCTAGTTGAAATACCGCCCACCAGTATGTTTCTTGTCCGAAATGCAACCATAAAGTGGCAAAAAATAAATATAACTTCGCGACAACTAACCCATTTGGGCCATTTCTTTCCTTTGAAATCCATATTACCATAATTAAGAAATGCCTAAAAGATAAGGCGGCCACATGCCTAGGGGCAATGTTCGTCGGCATGTAATACCCGCCATCGCGCCAATGGGAGTAGAAGCTCCGTGTTTGAGTATAGTGTAGCGCTAGGGGAGGCGTATATGTTCATGGTTGGGTCGGAAGTAGGAGATTCGGATCAGGCAAGAAGACTGGGTCCGAATGGAGAAACAGTCCTGGTAATCGCCAAGGCGGACTTGTTCTCCGAGTGCATGGTTGAGGCACTGGCGAAGAAATTCCCGAATTTCGATGTTGTAAGCGTACCGAGCGCGCAGTCCATATCCGAGAAGGATATTCACGACATGCGGCTTGTCCTGTTCTATCATGTCGCCGGCGCCGAGTTGCATGATGCGATGCAGACCGTTCGTGAAAACCGTCCGGATGCATCGATAGGCCTCGTCGTCGAAGCTATCGACATGATGGAGCCCTATATCAGTCGCCTCGTCGAGGCGCGCGTCATCGATGGCGTCCTGCCGCTCAATCTGCGTCTGGATGTCTTCATGGCGGCGATCGATCTGCTGATGAAGGGCGGGGAGCATTTTCCATCCGCGCTTCTCGGTCGTTTGTCCAACCGGGCGACGGCACAGCTCGAGCCCTCGCTGTACCAGACGAAGTCGGTCGACGCGGCGCGCGCCAATGCGCTGAAGCTTCGCCGCAACAGCATGGCGACTCTGACCACGCGCGAGGTGCAGATTCTCGACCTCATCTGCAAGGGCACCCAGAACAAGATCATCGCTGACAAGCTTCACCTGTCCGAAAACACGGTGAAGGTCCATGTTCGCAATATCTATAAGAAGATGAATGTGAGAAATCGCACGGAAGCGGCCTCACGTTTCTTCAACGATACTTCGGACAACGGCGATCTCTCCGGCAAGTGGCCGCACTAGGTCATCAATCCATCCGGGACGAGCGGGCAAAGCAGCGCGATTTCTGGCCGAAACCGCTCGGCGAGCAGATGTAAGGGGCAGAGCCGGGATAGACCGCGGCGCCGACACTAGTCGGGGCGGTCTTCGCTCCGGCAGCATAGGCGAAGTCCTTCGCGGCATGTGGCACACTTGCCACCACGACATTCTTCTCCGTGCTTCCTACGATCGCCGTGTCGACGACCGCACATGACAGCGGTCCGACGGCCGAGAAAACAATGGTCACAGCCAAAGCCAGAGAGCTGAAACTGCATGTCGCTCTGCCATGCATGCGATCACGAGCCTTCATTGAAGGACCCCCTCTATCATCAGGGCAGTAGCGACGCGCCCCTGCACACCCAGTGTCTGGCCACTCCTTATATTAGCTTCATTGATTGAAGCTGGAGCGGCCGGACGGAAAGCGACCGCATCGACCTGAAAATCGGAATCGATTTTTCGGAAGGCCCGATGCGTAGATTCAACGAGTTGGAGCGTTCTTTGTGCGTCCGAATGAACGCACGGCGCTCTAAATACCTTAATCCTTAAGAGGGATTAATCAAGCGAATTCGGGCATTTAATACTGTAGCTATTTAGAATTGCGCCCGTGTTTTGAAGTTGACCTTCAATAATATTCTCTTATCGTTTTAGACGCTTATACAATTGTCCGAAGAATAACCAAGTTTGTTATTCCATCGATGCTACTTTATGTTGAGGCTATCGAAGCGGATGAGGGAGAGCTGAAAGTATAGAAGGGTCTAAAGACCCCACGACATGGGAAGGAGTTTGTAGTGCGTAGTTTCATTCCCACCGAAGGCCATTCAGAATCTGTACCCTCATCGCCACGACAGCGGTCAAAAACCGTGCTGGTCAACGGAGGCGCTGGTTTTCTGGGTTCCCACCTTTGCACGCGGCTTCTCGAGCGCGGCCATCAGGTCATCTGTCTCGACAATTTCTACACGGGCCGCCGCGCCAATATCGAGCCTCTGCTGCGGCATTCCCGTTTCCGGCTTCTGGAACATGATGTTCGCCAGCCCTACGATGTCGAAGCTTCCGTCATCTTCAACTTCGCTTCGCCGGCATCGCCGCCGGATTATCAGCGCGATCCCGTCGGCACCTTGCTGACCAACGTGCTTGGAGCCGTCAATACGCTGGATGCGGCACGCCGCGGCGGTGCAACGGTCGTCCAGTCCTCGACCTCGGAAGTCTACGGGGATCCGCATCAGAGTCCGCAGCGCGAAACCTATTTCGGCAACGTCAACCCGATCGGCCCGCGCGGCTGCTACGACGAGGGCAAGCGGTCTGCCGAAACCCTGTTCTTCGATTATCACCGAAAGTATGGCGTCGATATCAAGGTTGGCCGGATCTTCAATACCTACGGCCCGCGAATGCGCCCGGATGACGGACGGGTCGTGTCCAACTTCATCGTCCAGGCGCTCTCCAACACCGACATAACGATTTATGGTGATGGTCGGCAGACCCGTTCCTTCTGCTATGTCGACGATCTCGTCGATGGTTTTCTGCGTTTCGCCGATACCGATCCGAGCTGCGTCGGCCCGATCAATCTTGGCAACCCGGCGGAGATCACCGTGCGGGATCTTGCCGAAATCGTTCTCGATCTGACCAATTCACACTCGCGCATCATTTACCTGCCGGCCGTCGCGGATGATCCGCAGCAGCGTCGGCCGGATATTTCCCGAGCCAGGGAAGAGCTGAACTGGTGGCCGACGACGGAGCTGAAGACCGGGCTGAAGCGCACGATAGCCTATTTCGATGCACTGCTGACCCGCAAGGAAGTGGCGGAGGCCGTATGAGATGCCCCGCTACATCCTGGTTACAGGTGGCGCCGGCTTCATCGGCAGCCACATTTGCAAGGCGCTTGCGCGCGCCGGCATGGTTCCGGTCACCTACGACAATTTTTCAACCGGACACATCGATTGTGTCCGGTGGGGGCCGCTGATCCGGGCGGATATCGCCGATGGCGCAAGGCTGCGGCAGGTCATGGCGGAGTATTCGCCGGATTGTGTCATCCATTGCGGTGGCAATGCCTATGTCGGTGAATCCGTCGAAAAGCCAAGCCTCTATTATCGCAACAATGTCGTCGGCAGCTTGTCGCTGTTGGACGCCTGCCTCGATTGCAATATCGACAGAATCGTCTTTTCCAGCAGCTGCGCGACCTACGGCATCCCGGAGATGCTGCCGATCGGCGAGAAAACGCCGCAACACCCGGTCAATCCCTATGGTCGGACCAAGCTGATCTTTGAGATGGCTCTGGAGGATTATGCGGCCGCCTATGGCATTCGCTTCGCCGCGCTTCGTTACTTCAACGCTGCCGGCGCCGATCCGGAGGGTCAGCTTGCCGAGCGGCACTATCCTGAAACCCATCTGATCCCGCGCGCCCTTCTTGCCGCCAGCGGCCGTATCGACAGCCTCGATATTTTCGGCACCGACTATGAGACCGAAGACGGCACCTGCGTCAGGGATTACATCCATGTCAGCGATCTCGCCGCGGCGCATCTTGCTGCCGTTCGCCATCTCCTGGTTGACGGCGACTCCTTGAGCGTCAATCTCGGCTCCGGCCGCGGCACATCGATCGGCGAGATTCTCAATGCCGTCAAACGAAAGACAGGCCACAGGGTGCCGGTCCGTTGTCAGCCGCGCCGCGCCGGCGATCCGCCTGCGCTTTTCGCCGATACGAAAAGGGCTCGCCTGGAACTGGACTTCATGCCGGCGCTTTCGGATATCGATACGATCATCCGCACGGCCGGCCCGACTTTCGGACTGGAGGTGATCGCATGAGCACCAGAGCCGGAATCGACCGTACGCATCAGTCTTCAGCCTCCAAATCCGGGATGTTCGAGCCCGTCTTTACCGGCTGGAATCGAGCTGCCTATGGTATTGGCATAGTTTTCTGGCTGGCGGCGCTCGGTTATTTCTGGCTCTGGTGGGCTCAGCCCACTCATATCGTTTCATGGCCGGCATTCCTGCTCGTCACCCTCATCCTTGCCTGGGTCACCCTGATACCGGCCTATTTCATCCTGATCTTCCTGGATGCAAGGCAGGTCAAATCGTCCGGCGACCTGCCGAAGGGCCGCGTCGCCATGGTGGTCACCAAGGCTCCATCAGAACCTTTCTCCGTCCTGCGCAAGACGCTTGTTGCGATGCTCGATCAGAAGGGCGTCGAATTCGATATCTGGCTCGCCGACGAAGACCCTTCCGAGGAGACCAAGAGGTGGTGCGGGCAGCATGGCGTCATGATCTCCACCCGCAAGGGCGTGAACGAATATCATCGCCCCATCTGGCCGCGCCGCACGCGCTGCAAGGAAGGCAATCTTGCCTATTTTTATGATCGCTTCGGCTATGAGCGCTATGATTTCGTCGCCCAGTTCGATGCCGATCATGTGCCGACGCCGACCTATCTTCGCGAAGTCCTGCGGCCCTTTTGCGATCCCGAAGTCGGCTATGTCTCCGCACCTAGCATTTGCGATGCCAACGCGGCGGAAAGCTGGGCTGCCCGCGGCAGGCTTTACGCCGAAGCAAGCCTGCATGGTTCGCTGCAGGCAGGTTATAACAATGGTTGGGCGCCGCTCTGCATCGGTTCCCATTATGCCGTCCGCACGGCTGCCCTGCGAGAGATCGGTGGGCTCGGCCCCGAACTTGCGGAAGACCATTCGACCACGCTGATGATGAATGCCGGCGGCTGGCGCGGGGTCCATGCGGTCAATGCTATTGCCCATGGCGACGGGCCGGCGACCTTTACCGATCTGGTGGTTCAGGAGTTCCAGTGGTCGCGCAGCCTGGTCACTATTTTTCTGAAATATTCCCGCAGGCATGTCGCCCGCCTGCCGTTGAAGCTGAAGTTCCAGTTTGTGTTTTCGCAACTCTGGTATCCGCTCTTTTCGACCTTCATGGCCGCGATGTTCCTGCTGCCGGTCGCAGCTCTGCTCACGGGTCATGTCTTCGTCAATGTCACCTACCCGGAATTTCTGCTGCATTCGTTGCCGCTTTCGACCTTGCTGACGGCATTCGCCATATTCTGGCGCGCGTCAGGCACATTCCGGCCATACGATGCGAAACTCTTCGGCTGGGAAGGGGTGGTCTTCGTCCTCCTGCGCTGGCCCTGGTCGCTTGCCGGTAGCCTCGCTGCCGCGCGCGATCATATGAGCGGCTCCTTCGTGGATTTCCGCATCACCCCGAAGGGTGATCAGGGACAACGCAAACTACCGGCGCGCATCATCGCACCTTACATCGCGCTGACAGGCATCTGCGCTGCCGCCATGGCTTTTGCCGTCGACGGCGACAGGGCACGGGGCTTCCAGATCTTCGCGGCGATCAATCTGCTGATCTACGTGTCGCTCGCAATTCTGATTGTCGCCCGCCACGCCATCGAGAACAACCAGCCGCTCTTGCCGCAGTCGCAGGGGCTCAGGCTTGCCGCCGCCGGTGGTCTCGTTGCCTGCCTTGTCGGCGGCGCACAGCTTGGCAATCATGGGCTGAACGCCCTTGAAGCGCTTTCGCACGGCCAGCCCTTCGTTACCTTCACCCAGTCACAATTTGCCGTGGCGGGTGCGGGGCTTGGCGGCGGCAAAACCAGGATCGTGAAATTCCGTCTCAAATGGCACGGCCTTGCCGAAGCCGACCGCACGGGAAGGGGTATTTGGGAGAGCAGAAATGCGTGAGGAGGGTAAAAAATGAGCATGGCAACACGATTGACGGGAGGAGCGCTGGCTCTGTGCCTCGGCCTTGTCTTCCCGATGAGCGCACTCGCAGTGGAACAGAAAAAAGCACCGGCGCCGCTTAACGCCGGCGAGCTCTACGCGATCTACGCCGACAGGACCTGGACCTGGGATACCGGTGGTGGCCGTTTCATCGGCGAGGGCAGGCGTTTCGTCGCCTGGGTCAACGATGGCGGCAAGCAGTCTTTCGCCGAAGGCCGCTGGTTCGTCGACGATTTCGGTCAGATGTGCATGCGGGCTACCTGGACCAATAATGAGGGGGCGGCACGTGCCAGTACCTGCTTCGGCCACCGCAAGATCGGCGACACGATCTATCAGCGGCGTCAGCCGAACGGGGACTGGTACGTGTTCCGGCACGCTTCCGCAAAACCCGACGATGAGTTCCGGAAGCTGGTTCCGGCAGATACGGTGAGCCTGAAAGCCAAGGAGCTGAAACAGGTTCTTGCGACCGGCAAATAGCCGGAGGGCGGAGGATAGGATCATGAAAACCCCGGCGAAGAGAATTTCGACTGCAGCGATAGCAATGCTGCTGGTTGGAGTTGCCGATCTTTCGCATCGAAGCGAGGCGCAGAACGCCACCGCCGTCATGAATGCGGGTGCGCAGACGATCACCGACAAGCGGCCCACTATTCACGCCGATGGTATCAAGTTCGGTGCCTACGATCCGCATGGCGATTTCGGCGCGCAGCAGAGCGTAACGACGGAGCACCTGTTCCTTCCGTGGGAAGACGTCGATCTCGAAACGCTGCGCTTGGCGGATGCCTATGCGCTGGCGAGAGGTCGCAACCTGCTGATCACGGTGGAACCCTGGTCGTGGGATGTGGGCTGGCGGCTGACCTCGACGGAGCTTCGCGCAAAGCTGCTCCGCGGCGATTTCGATGCGAACATGCGCGCGATTGCCAAAATGATCGCCGAGTTGAAGAGCCCGGTTATCGTCCGTTGGGGGCAGGAAATGGAAGACAAATCCGGCCGCTTTTCCTGGTCCGGCTGGAATCCTCCGGACTATATCGCTGCCTACAGGCGCATGATGGATATCGTGCGGCAAGAAGCGCCCGGTACGAGGCTCATGTGGTCGCCCAAGGGAGAGCCCGGCCTCAATGCCTACTACCCCGGCGACACCTACGTGGATTTCGTGGGTCTCTCGGTCTTCGGACTGGAGGCCTACGACAAGATCGCTCACAACGGCCCGCGAACCTTCACCGAGGCATTGAAGCCTGGCTACGACCTTGTCGCCTTGTATCACAAGCCCATCTGGGTTGCCGAGCTCGGCTATGAGGGCGGTGACGTCTACATCAAGCCGTGGATGGAGACCGCGACGATGAAACAGAGCGACTTTCCTGAGCTTCAGGAGGTCGTCTATTTCAATGACCGCGAGGTGCACGCCTGGCCGTTCAATCTCGGCAGACCCAACTGGCGCGTTATAGAGGATGCGAGCAACTGAGCCGGTATAATCCAAAAGAAAGGCCCGCCGGTGGCGGGCCTTCTCGCGCGTTCATATGGGCTATGATTAGCCCTTGATGGTGGCCTTGCCGGTTTCGACAAGCTGCTGCGCGGCATCGGCAACCGTGATGCGCTCGAAAGCGAGTTCGTCGCAGGTCGGGCGAAGGACGCGCTGGTCGAATTCGGTGGAACCCATTGGTGCCGGCCGGGGATAGTCACCAACCTGGTCCTTGAGCAGGTTGATGTATTTGACGGTTTCCTGCTCCGTCGGGTTGAGCTGCGGCAGAATGGCTTCCCGCACCACCGGCGACATTGGCACGCCGCGCTCCACGCCGAGGATCTTGCCGGCTTCCGGATCGTTGACGAAGAAGCTGATGAATTTTGCAGCTGCCTCGCCCTGCTTCGTCGTGGCACCGACGCTCCAGATCAATCCCGGACGATAATAATGACCCGACGGACCACCCTTCTTCTCGCGTGGCAGCATGGCGATGCCGAGCTTGTTCTTGATGATCAGCTGGTAGCCGACCATCTGGTTGGAATAGGCCATGCTGATGGCCGATTTGCCGAGGGTGAGGCAGTTCGTGTCGATATTGTTCTGGTCCAGTGTCTGCACGTCGGCAGCAACGGTGCCGCCGGCCTTGCGCAGCTTCTCCCAGTAATCGAACCATTCCTTGGCGTCATCGACCGTGAAGCCGAGGGTTGGGCTTTCCTTGTCATAGAGGCTCTTGCCACGCTGGCGCAGCCAGGCGTCGAAGACATAGGTGTAACGTGCCGCGTAGGGGCCGCTCTTGCTGGAGGATTTGCCGAGCTCTACGGCGAGCTTGGCATACTCATCCCAGGTGAGATCGGGTGTCGGCAGCGGAATGCCGGCCTTTTCGAATTCCACGGTGTCGTAGAACATCGCGAAGGAGTTGAGGCCGAGGCCCACGCCATAGAGCTTGCCGTCGACGGTTGTCAGTTTCAGCATGTCTGCGCCGAAGCTATCGACCTTCAGCGTCGAAGGCACGAACTCATCGAGCGCCAGGCAGGCGCCGCGCTTGGAATAGTCCGAGATCGTGCCCGGCTCAAGCTGGAAGACGTCGGCGATCGCGCGACCGGCCATTTGCGTTGCGAGTTTCGTCCAGTAGCCATCACCGGCCAGCGATTCACCGACGATGCTGACGCCCGGCGTCTTCGACTGGTAGAGCTTGGCGACATCGAGCGTGCGTTTGGCGCGGTCGTTCGAGCCCCACCACATGGCGCGGAGCGAAGCATCCTCGGCGAATGCGGGGATCGAGCTGCCGGCGCCGAAGGCGAGGCCGGCCGCGGCGCCTGCGGTTCCCATCAAGAATGAACGGCGATTGACCTGCATGATTTCCTCCTGTGTCTGATGCCCGGTGCCATCCTCCAATGGTCTTTCCAGGCGTTCCGGCGGCTAGAGTACGCAAAAAATTTCTCTTTGCAAGAAATTATGATTATCTTGCAAATTTGCGTAATTTGCATAATATTTGCCGCATGAATGAAATCAGAATGAATGAGAGCAAGACCAGGCGGCCGCGCCAGGCCGATATTGCCAGCCTGGCTGGCGTGTCCGTTTCAACGGTCTCGCGGGTGCTCGCCAATGAGCCCGGCATCAGCGAAAGTGTGCGCCGGCATATTTTGAAAGTCGCTGCCGAACACGGCTATCCGGTGAAGGTCACGTCGGAAAATGTTGCCGGCGGGCTTGCCCTGATTGCGAGCGATGGGGCGACGGGCGGTCTGAGCGTCTTCTACGAGTCCATTGTGGAAGGCCTCCGCGCCGGTGCGGCCGAAGCCGGCATGCCCTTTGAGGTGCGTCTCGTGCGGGAGGACCGCACCACGCCCGACGTGGTCAGCGAATATATGCAGACGGCTGAAGCCGAAGGGCTTTTCCTCGTCGGCATCGATCCTAGTGATACGTTACGGGCGTGGCTGGAAGAGACCGGAATGCCCACCGTTCTCGTCAACGGCACCGATCCGCGACTGCGCCTCGACGGCGTTTCACCTTCCAATTTCTTCGGCGCTTACGAGGCGACGAGTCGGCTAACGAAAGCCGGCCATCGCCGCATCCTGCATCTGACCGGCTCGCACCGCCACACGATCCGCGAACGCGTGCGCGGCTTCGAAGCGGCCATTGCCGCGGTTCCCGGGGCCGAGGGTCGCCTCGTTCCATTGACCTTCCAGGGCAGCGCCAGCCGCGAGGCACATGAGCGAACGGTCGCAATGCTCGCGGAGGATCCGGGTTATACGGCGGCCTTTTGCATGAATGATTTCATCGCCGTCGGCGTGCTGGAAGCCGTCACGGAAGCGGGCCTTCGGGTTCCCGAGGATTTTGCGATTGTCGGCTTCGATGATCTTCCCTGCGCCGTCATGACCAATCCCCGGCTTTCCACCATGCGCGTCGACCGCGCAGCGCTTGGCCGCGAGGCCGTTTCCCTGATGATGTCCCGCTACCGCGACAGGACTGCTCCCGCCCGGCACATCTGCCAGGCGGTCATTCCTGTCGTTGGGGGCACCGTTCCCAATACCGACAAGCTGTGAGTGATGCCGATGACCTATGATCCCGCCAGCGCCAACCCGCTTGCAGGCAATCCGCTGAAGACGCGGTCTGATATGATCCGCGCCGTCAACGATCTCTTCGATCCGCTGCTTCCCTTCTTCTCGGATGGCAATGCTCGCGTCCGGCTCGACGGCGCCGGCGCTCATTTCGACCGGGCCGCTGCCGATCTCGAAGGTTTTGCGCGGCCGCTCTGGGGGCTTGCGCCGCTCGGCGCCGGCAAGAATGATTTCGCCCATTGGCACCGCTTTGCCGAGGGTCTCGCGAATGGCTGCGATCCGTCCCATCCGGAATATTGGGGTACGGTCAACGCTCGCGACCAGCGTATGGTGGAACTGGCAGCCCTCGGTTTTGCATTGGCGCTGGTGCCAGAGAAGATCTGGGAGCCGCTCGACAAACGCGCCCGCGGGAACATCGTCGCTTACTTCAAGCATGTCCGGCAGTTCGACTATGCCGACAACAACTGGAAATTCTTCCGCATCTTCGTAGATATTGCCCTCGACCGCCTCGGCGCCGATTTCGACCGTAGCCTGACGAAGCAATATCTCGAAGAGCTGGAAGGCTTCTACATCGGCGACGGCTGGTATCGCGACGGCAATATTCGCCGTATCGACCACTACATTCCCTTTGCCATGCATTTCTATGGCCTGATCTATTCCAAGCTGGTCGACGATGAATACGCCAAGCGCTACCGCGAGCGCGCCGTCCTGTTCGCCAAGGATTTCCGTCACTGGTTTGCGCCTGACGGCGCCACCATTCCCTTCGGCCGCAGCCTGACCTATCGTTTCGCATGCGCAGGGTTCTGGTCGGCGCTCGCCTTTGCCGATCTGGAGGCGCTGCCCTGGGGAGAGATCAAACATCTCTGCCTCGAGCATCTGCGCTGGTGGCGGGACAAGCCGATTGCCAGCCACGACGGCGTGCTCTCCATCGGCTTCGGCTATCCGAACCTCCTGATGTCGGAGAGCTATAATTCCGCCGGCTCTCCCTACTGGGCCTTCAAGGCATTCCTGCCGCTTGCCATTGCCGAGGATCACCCTTTCTGGACGGCAGAAGAAAAGGCGCCTGAGCAAGCCCCCGAGGTCGTTCCGCAGCGTCATCCGGGCATGGTGCTCATGCGCGCCGGCGATGATGTCGTGGCGCTGTCTTCCGGCCAGGAGAACCTGCAGATGCGGTTTGGCACGGAGAAATACGCAAAATTCGCCTATTCTGCCCGCTATGGGTTTAGCGTCGAGGCCGACGAGCGAGCCTTCGCACTTGGCGCCTTCGATTCCGCGCTCGCCTTCAGTGATGACGGCCTGCATTACCGCGTCCGCGAAACCAATGAAGAAGCGAAGATCGCCGGCAACATCCTTTACTCCAGATGGTCGGCTTTCAGGGACGTGAAGGTCGAAACCTGGCTCGTGCCATCGGCCCCGTGGCATATCCGCGTTCACCGCATCACAACACCACGCCCGCTGCAGACGGCAGAAGGCGGCTTCGCGATTGCCAAGCGCGATCTCGATGCAGACACGCTTTCGGGGACCGAAGGCTCTGCTCATGCGATCGGCGAAATGGATTTCACCGGCATCGTTGACCTCGGTTCTTCGATCAAGCGAAACGGCCTTGTCCAGAAGGCACTGCCGAATACCAACTTGATCGTTTCCAAGACGCTCGTGCCTCAACTCCGTGGTGAGATTCCGGCGGGCGAAACGGTTCTGGTCACGGCCGTATTGGCGTTGAACGATCCGGCTGCCGTATCGGGGGCATGGACCACGCCGCCGAAAGCGCCTGATATCGCCACCCTTCAAAAGCTGGTCAGCGAAAAGGGCATCACTGTCAGCGCCATCGAAGCGCCGGGACATATGCGATGAACCGTCCTGCCATCGTCCTCGCCATGCAGCCTTCCCGCACGGAGCATGTGCTGCCCGAGGAGGTTCTTCGCCGGCTGGATGGTATTGGGCGCCTGCTTGATGCCGAACCGCTCCAGCGCTTCGATGACGAGCGGGCGAAACGGCTGCTTTCCGAGGCGGAAATCCTGATCACGGGATGGGGCGCGCCCTATGTCGGCCGTGAGGTTCTGGCCCTTGCCCCGAAATTGAAACTTGTCGTTCATGCGGCTGGGACGGTAAAAGGCCTTATCGATGCCGAGATTTTCGATGCCGGCATCGCCGTCAGCCACGCGGCTGAGGCCAATGCCGCACCGGTCGCCGAATTTACGCTCGCCGCTATCATCTTTGCCGGCAAACATGTCTTCCGCTTCCGTGACCTCTATGTCGGTGATCGCAATCGCGACCGTACGCATCCGATGCAGAGCCAGGCTATCGGCAATTATCGCCGCACGGTCGGCATCATCGGCGCTTCGCGCATCGGCCGCCGCGTGATCGATCTGCTGATGCCCTTCGACTATCAGGTGCTGCTGTTCGATCCGACCGTCGATCCGGACCAGGCACGTGCCATGGGCACCCGGAAGGTCGAACTCGACGATCTCCTGCGCCAGTCGGATATCGTCTCCATTCACGCCCCGTCGCTACCCTCCACCCGGCATATGATCGATGCCGCAAAGCTGGTGCTGATGAAGGATGGGGCAACACTGATCAATACCGCGCGTGGCGTGCTGATCGATGAGGATGCCTTGCTTGATGTGCTGAAAACCGGACGAATCGACGCCATCATCGATGTGACCGATCCCGAGATACCGGGACCGGAATCGGCGTTTTACGATCTGCCGAATGTCTTCCTGACGCCGCATATTGCTGGCGCAGTCGGCCTGGAGCGCACCCGCCTCGGTGAAATGGCGGCAGACGAAGCTGAACGCTTCATCCAGGGCGAACCCCTGCTTTACCGGCTCACCCTCGAAAGTCTCGAAAACATCGCCTGAGGCGTCTTATGACGCCTTCAGCGAGTTGGGCGAGCCGTCATTGGCAAGTTCCGGCATAAGGTCGGAAATATTGACGACTTTGCCAGTGCGCGAGCTTGTCAGGGCCGCGATGCCGCAAAGCACGGACATGGCGCCGGCGCGCGTGCCGGCCCGCTGCGCGAGCTTGTCTTGCATGTCGGGCTTGAAGATCATGTTGCGCATTCGGTCGTCGCCGCCGTAATGGCCGCCGGAGAAATGCGGCACTGTGATGCGCTCCACCGCCTCCTTGCCATGCGGGAAGTTGCGGATCAGCAGGATCGTATCCTCCCGCGGCTCCTCCCAGGGCTGCGCCTCATACTGGCGGATCTCGATGCGGCCCTTGGTGCCGTTGAAGGCCAGGTGGTGTCCCTCGATCGGCTGGAACGTGTTCAGCGAATAGGAGACGTGGACATTGTTTCGGTAGCGGAGCGAAACGACCATCGTATCGGGAATGTCGATATCTTCACGGAAGACACAGCCGTCGCGGAAATAGCCATCGATCTTCGAGGGGTCCTCATAGAGCGTATCGAGGAAGGGATCCTTTTCGAGATCGAGATAGTAGTCGCATTCCTGCGTATGCGGACAGAGCTTGCAGCGCGGGCCGCGGAAAGGCCCCTTGCGGCCGTAATTCTGCAGGTCGGCAAAAGAGGTCACGGCATCAGGATCGCTGTCGAGATACCAGTTCAGAAGGTCGAAATGATGTGTCGCCTTATGAACGAAGAGGCTGCCGGAATTTTCCGTATAGGCATGCCAGCGGCGGAAATAATCGGCGCCATGCTTGGTGTTGAGATACCAGTGGAAATCGACTGAGGTGACGCGGCCGATCTCCCCCGAATTCAAGAGTTCCTTGATCTTGGCGGCCGTCGGCGCATAGCGATAGTTGAATGAGACGTCGACCCGGCGGCCAGTGCGCTTTTCGGCATCCAGAATCCGGCGAATCTTTTCCACCGAAGTGGTCATCGGCTTTTCGGTGATGACGTCGATGCCCGATTCCAAGGCACGCACGACGATGTCGTCATGCGTATGGTCGGGCGTGCAGACGATGACCAGATCCGGCTTTTGCTCTGTCAGCATCGAATCGATGTTTTCGTAGAGCGGCGCATTACTGCCGATCATGGTGCGGGCACGCTCGCCGCGCAGCGAATTCGTCTCGACGATTGCGGTCAGGTCGACATGCTCGCGCCAGCCCGCCAAGAGATCCTTGCCCCACATCGTGGTGCCGCGGTTACCGGTGCCGATCAGGGCAAAACGGCGTTTCTCCATCGAATGATTCCTCCTTCATACGTGATGAAACGATTGGACTTTAAAATTAAACCTGGCAGCAGTTCCTGAAGCGCTCGACGCAGGTGGCAATCACCTCGTCGGCAGGGCGCTTCCACCAATTCTCAGCCGAGAAGATTTCAACCTCCTGCGCGCCGAAGAAGCCGGCAGCCTCCACCATCCGTCTTATGCCTTTGAGATCGATGACGCCATCGCCCATCATGCCGCGGTCAAGCAGCATGTCCTTGGTCGGCACCAGCCAGTCGCAGATGTGATGGGCAAAGATACGCTTCAAGCGTCCGGCGCGGGCAATCTGATTGGTAAGATCGGGATCCCACCAGACGTGATAGACATCGACGGCGACGCCGACATCCTCGCCGAGCTCTTCGCACATATCAAGCGCCTGGCCGAGCGTATTCACGCAGGCACGATCGGCGGCATACATCGGATGCAACGGCTCGATGGCGAGCTTCACACCGGCAGCCTGCGCATGCGGCAGCACGGCGGCAATGCCGTCGAACACCATCTGACGGGCCGCGACGATATCCTTTGAGCTGCCTGGCAATCCGCCGACGACGAGCACCAGGCAATCAGCAGAAAACGCTGCCGTCTCATCGATGGCGCGCCTGTTGTCGTCGAGGTTCTTCTGCCAGTCGGCATCGTTTGCGGCCGGAAAGAAGCCGCCACGGCAGAGCCCCGTCAGCTTGATACCGTTCGACTTGACGATCCTCACCGCCTCGTCGAGGCCTGCCTTGGCAACCTGATCGCGCCACGGCGCGATCGAAGTGATGCCGTGTTTCAGGCAGATATCGACGGCTTCGGCAAAGCCGCATTGCTCGCGGATCGTCGCAAGGTTGATCGAAAGTCCCTCGACCTGCATGTCATTCCCCTCCCATTGCCGTGCCGGTGATCAGTGAACGCCGTTGATGGCAAGCACCTGTTTCATGCGCGCGGTTGCGAGTTCCGGATCGGCAAGAACCCGAGCCTTGTCGGCCAGGCGGAAAAGCTCCGACAGATGTGTCAGGGAACGCGTGCTCTGCTGGCCGCCGATCATCGTGAAATGATCCTGCAACCCATTGAGATAGGCGAGGAAAACGACACCGGTCTTGTAGAAACGGGTGGGCGCCTTGAAGATATGGCGCGACAGCGGAACGGTCGGCTCGAGCAGGTCGAAGAACTCGTGGTTACTCTTGCGGCCGAGTGCGTCGAGCGCAGCGGAAGCTGCCGGCGCGATGGCGTCGAAGATGCCGAGCAGTGCATCCGAATGGCCCTGCTCGTCGCCGGCGATCAGTTCGGCGTAGTTGAAGTCGTCGCCGGTATACATGCGCACGCTCTTCGGCAGTTGCCGGCGCATCGTCACTTCCTTCTCCTTCGACAGGAGCGAGATCTTGATGCCATCGACCTTCGTTGCATTGGCTTCGATCACCTGCAGGCAGGTTTCCATTGCCTTCAGATGGTCGCCATTGCCCCAGTATCCGGCAAGCGCCGGGTCGAACATTTCGCCGAGCCAGTGGATGACGACAGGTTCCTTTACCTGGCGAAGGATCCGGTCATAGACCTTGACATAGTCGTCGGGCCCCTTGGCGGCGGCGGCAAGCGCGCGGCTTGCCATCAGGATGATCCGACCACCGGCGGCTTCCACCGTCTCGATCTGCTCTTCGTAAGCCCTGATGATCGTGTCGATTGTCACGTCGGGGCCAGGTGCCAGATGGTCGGTGCCGGCGCCACAGGCAATCAGCGCGTCCTTGCGGCCGGCCGCTTCGGCAAGCGCGCGACGGATCAGCTCGCGGGCTTCCGGCCAGCCGAGGCCCATGCCGCGCTGGGCCGTATCCATCGCTTCGGCGACGCCAAGGCCGAGATCCCACAGGCGATGGCGGAAAGCGAGTGTCCGTTCCCAGTCGATCGCCGGCGTCAGCCACGGATCATTGTCGGCAAGTGGATCGGCCACCACATGAGCGGCGGCGAAAGCGATGCGCGGGAAGCTCTTGGCGTCCCGCTTCTTAAGCTCGATCGGCGCACCGGTCAGCGTATAAGGAGCGATCTTGCCGTCGAGGGGAAGATTGATCGTCGTCACGGCTTAGAACTCCAGCGTGGGAACATCGAGCCAGCGGCGCTCGGCCCAGGATTTCAGGCCGAGTTCGGCAAGCTGCACGCCCTTGGCGCCGGCTTCCAGGCCGTAGGGCCACGGAGCATCCTCGACGACGTGGCGAATGAACATTTCCCACTGCGCCTTGAAGCCGTTGTCGAAGGCCTGCGTATCCGRCACTTCGTCCCAGGTCTTGTAGAAGTCGATCGTCTGCGGCTGGTCCGGGTTCCAGACCGGCTTCGGCGTATTGACGCGATGTTGGCTCCAGCATTTCGTCAGGCCGGCAACGGCAGAACCATGCGTGCCGTCGACCTGGAAGGTCACGAGATCGTCGCGGCGAACGCGAACCGCCCAGGACGAGTTGATCTGCGCGATCGCGCCGCCTTCCAGCTCGAAAGTCGCATAGGCTGCATCGTCGGTGTCGCAGTCGTAGGGCTTGCCCTGTTCGTCGATACGGCTTGGAATATGCGTAGCGCCCAGGCAGGAAACGGACTTCACTTCGCCGAAGAGATTGTCGAGCACATAGCGCCAGTGGCACAGCATATCGAGGATGATGCCGCCGCCATCGGCCTTGCGGTAATTCCAGGAGGGGCGCTGGGCCGGAACGCCCCAGTCACCTTCGAAGACCCAGTAGCCGAATTCGCCGCGCACGGAGAGGATCTTGCCGAAGAAGCCTGAATCGCGCAGCAGCGCCAGCTTGCGCAGGCCTGGCAGGAAGAGCTTGTCCTGCACCACGCCATGTTTCAGACCGGAGGCGCGCGCCTTGCGGGCGAGGTCGAGCGCCACCTGCAGGTCATCGGAAATCGGCTTTTCGCAGTAGACATGCTTGCCGGCGTCGAGCGCCTTCGACAGCAGCTCGGCGCGCATCAGCGTCGTGCCGGCATCAAAGAAGACGGTATCGTCGGGATTGGCAAGCGCGGCGTCGATGTCCGTCGACCAGCGCTTGATGTTATGCTTCTTGGCAAGCTCCTCCATCTTCGCGCCGTTGCGGCCGACGATAATGGGGTCGATTTCCAGTTTTTCGCCCGATTTCAGCGTGATGCCGCCCTGATCGCGAAAGGCAAGGATCGAACGAACGAGGTGCTGATTATAGCCCATACGGCCGGTGACGCCGTGCAAAATGATCCCCAAGCGTGCCATTTGTTCTCTCCCTGCGAGCTCTTCCGCGTCGGGAGTGGGCAGTCAGCCCGGCCCTCCCGTGCCGGTAACTAAACAGTTACTTGATGGCAGAAGTGGAATATTGCTGTCAATAGCCATTTCGGTTTTTTGAAAATCAGCGCTTTATCGAGGCGAGCGTGACGTGGACTATTTGCTGTTCCCAGGCGTCGAGATTGGCTGACGTCATGATGTCCCGACCGAAGATCGTCGAAAGCGTATACTGATTGGAGAGATAGAAATAACCGAGCGAGGCAATTGTCAGATAGACATGCAGCGGATCGGCGCTCTCGATGAAGACACCGGCCTTCTTGCCTTCTTCCAGCACCTGCGAAAGTTCGCCGATCAGATGCGAATGCAGCTCCTTGAGCCGAACGGATTGGCGCAGCCAGCGTGCGCGGTGCAGGTTTTCCGTGCCAAGCAGGCTTAGAAACTCCGGATGCTGCAGGAAGTAGCGCCAGGTAAAGAGCGCAAGCTCTCCAATGCCTTCCTCCGGGCTGCGGGTGCCGATATTCAGCGCTCGCTCGGCGGTGCGGATGCCGACATAGGCCTCCTCGAGAACGCGCAGATAGAGCTGCTCCTTGTCGCCGAAATAGTGGTAAAGCATCCGCTTGTTGGTGCCGGCCCGCTCGGCGATGGCATCGACACGTGCTCCCCCCATGCCGTTTTCGGCAAATTCCCGCGTAGCGGCTTCCAGAATGGCCGCGCGGGTGCGCTCCGGATCGCGTTGGGCGGTGCGCTCGGTGGATGGGCGCCTGATTTTCTTTTTTGCGCTCTCCCCGGTGTCGTTCATTGGATTCCCCCTATTTTCCCCATGTTGCGCTCATATGGCTAAAGCGGGACAATGTAAAAACTCAAATTGGCAGGCGCAACCGGACCACCAACACCGCTTGACAGCCCGGAGGCTTTGAACATAACTTGTAACCAATTAGTTATTTGTTGCAAGATAGCTAATTCGGAAGCGTGTGGAGGCGCTTCTTGTTGGGAGGAGGAAAACCAATATGACTTTTCGTGTAAACAGACGTAATTTCATGGCGGGCGGAGCCACGCTCCTTTCGCTGTCAGCGCTCGGAAACAGCGCTTTTGCGCAGGAAAACCGCCTGCGCCTCATATGGTGGGGCTCTCAGCCGCGCGCTGACCGCACCAACAAGGTCTCGGACCTTTTCAAAGCCAAGAATAGCGGCGTTTCGATTACCGGCGAATTCCTCGGATGGGCCGATTACTGGCCGCGCCTTGCCACGCAGGTGGCTGGCCGCAACGCGCCCGACATCATCCAGATGGATTATCGCTACATCGTCGAATACGCTCGGCGCGGCGCGCTTGCCCCGCTGGAATCCTATATGCCATCGAAACTGCAGATCGATGATTTCGATCCGGCACAGATCGAAGGCGGCAAGGTCGACGGCCACTTTTACGGCGTCAGCCTTGGTGCAAATTCGGCAGCGACAGTCATCAATACCGTCGCCTTCCAGGAAGCCGGCATCGACGTACCAACCAACAAGACGACTTGGGAAGAATTCGGCAAGATCGGTGCCGAAATCACCAAGGCCGGCAAGCGCAAGGGCTATTTCGGCTTTGCCGATGGCAGCGGCGGCGAGCCGCTCTTGGAAAACTACCTGCGCCAGCGCGGCAAGGCGCTGTATACGGCCGATTCGAAGATCGCTTTCGGTGCCGAGGATGCTTCCGAATGGTTCGACATGTGGGCCAAGTTCCGTGAAGCTAAAGCCTGCGTAACGCCCGACATTCAGGCGCTCTACAAGGATACGATCGACACCAGCCCGCTGACCGTCGGCAAGGCTGCCTGCGACTACGCCCACTCCAACCAGTTCGTTGGCTATCAGGCGATGGTCAAGGACAAGCTGATGCTCAGCAACTACATGAGGATCAAGCCGGACTCGAAGGGCGGCCACTACCGCAAGCCTTCGATGTTCTTCTCGGTCTCCGCCCAGTCGAAGGTGATCGATCAGGCTGTCGACTACGTCAACTTTTTCGTCAAGAACCCTGATGCTGCCAAGATTCTCGATGTCGAACGGGGCATTCCGGAATCGAAGGCGATGCGTGACGTCGTTGCCGGCACGCTCGATGAAACCGGCAAGGTCCCGCTCGAATATGTCAGCGGTCTTGGCGATCTCGCAGGCCCGCTTCCGCCCCCGCCGCCGACCGGCGCTGGTGAAGGCCAGGTCGTGTTGCGCACCATCTCTGAACAGGTCGCTTTCGGCCAGCTTACTCCGGCCGATGCCGGCAAGCAGCTCGTGGACGAAATCACGCGACTTCTCGCGCGGGGTTGATCTTATATGACAAATGCGATGCGCACGTCCGCAGGGACGGTAACTGTTGAAAGATATCAGGGAGTACGGGCTGACGGACGCTTCCGGCGGCTGTGGAATGCCAATGCTCCCGGCTATCTCTTTCTGCTCCCCTGGCTGGTAGGTTTCTTCGGCCTGACGCTCGGCCCGGCCCTGATCTCGCTCTATCTCTCCTTCACCGACTTCGACATGTTGAGGGCGCCTGGATGGGTAGGAGCGGCAAATTACGTGCGCATCGCCACGGCCGATCCGAAATTCGCCTCGGCCATGACCGTCACGCTGACTTACGTCGTGCTGTCGGTTCCTTTCAAGCTCACCTTTGCACTGCTCGTCGCACTCGCACTGAACCGGGGCATCCGCGGGCTGCCGGTCTACCGTGCGATCTTCTACCTTCCGTCGCTTCTCGGCGGCAGCGTGGCGATTGCTGTGTTGTGGCGCCAGCTTTTTGCAAGCGACGGCCTCGTCAATGCTGCACTCTCTCATTTTGGCATCGTCGGCCCGAGCTGGATCTCGCATCCGAGCTATTCGATCTACACGCTGGTCGCGCTCTCCGTCTGGCAGTTCGGTTCGCCGATGATTATCTTCCTTGCCGGCCTGCGGCAGGTCCCGCAGGATATGTATGAGGCCGCCAGCCTCGACGGCGCCTCGAAATTCCGCCAGTTCTACAAGATCACCCTGCCGCTTCTGACACCGGTGATCTTCTTCAACGCCGTCGTCCAGACGATCGATGCCTTCAAGGCCTTCACGCCAGCCTTCATCATCTCCGGCGGCACAGGCGGCCCGATCAATTCGACGCTGTTCTACACGCTCTATCTCTATCAGGAAGCCTTCGGCAATTTCCGCATGGGCTATGCCTCGGCACTCGCCTGGATCCTCGTGGTGATCATTGCAATTTTCACCGCCTTCTCCTTCCTGACCTCGCGCTACTGGGTGCATTACGATGACTGAGATGACCGCTTCCGTCACTGCGGCCAGGCCGCCATCTGACATCACCAAGCGCAGCCTGCCGGCAACGCTCGTCATCCATGCGCTGCTGATCGCCGCCTCTCTGCTGATGCTCTATCCGCTGCTATGGATGGTATCGGCGTCGGTCAGGCCGGAGAACGAGATCTTCTCCTCGACCTCGCTCATCCCGTCGTCGGTCGATTTCTCCTCCTATGTGCGCGGCTGGACCGGCCTCGACATTAGCTTCGGCCGTTTCTTCTGGAATTCGCTCGTCATCTCGCTGCTGGTCGTGGCAGGCAATGTCATTGCCTGTTCGCTGACGGCTTTCGCCTTCGCGCGGCTACGTTTTGCCGGCCGGAATTTCTGGTTCGCGATCATGCTCGGCACGCTGATGATCCCCTATCACGTGACGCTGATCCCGCAATATGTGCTCTTCCTCGACCTCGGCTGGGTCAACACCATCCTGCCGCTGGTCGTGCCAAAGTTCCTGGCCAGCGACGCCTTCTTCATCTTCCTCATGGTGCAGTTCTTCCGGGGCATCCCGCGCGAACTCGATGAAGCCGCGATGATGGACGGCTGCAGTGCCTGGCGCATCTACTGGAAGATCATGCTGCCGCTGTCGCTGCCGGTTCTGGCCACGGCCGCCATCTTCTCCTTCATCTGGACCTGGGACGATTTCTTCGGTCCGCTGATCTACCTCAACGACATGAACACCTACACGATCCAGCTCGGCCTGCGCACCTTCGTGGACTCCACCAGCGCATCCGATTGGGGCGGACTGTTTGCCATGTCGACTCTGACACTCGTGCCCGTGTTCTTCTTCTTCCTGTTCTTCCAGCGCCTGCTGATCGAGGGCATCGCCACGACCGGTATGAAGCGTTGATGGATCGGACAGGAAAGCCAGACAGGAAAGAATGACATGAGCATCAAGACAGTCGCGATCATCGGCTGCGGTATCGGCCGCTCCCACATCGTCGAGGGTTATCTGCCGCATCCGGACAAGTTCAAGGTCGCAGCGATCTGCGACCTGAACGAGGAGCGCCTGAAGTCGATCGGCGACGAATTCGGCATCGAACGGCGCACCACCTCCTTCGCTGAGCTGCTCGCCGACGACAGTATCGACATCATCGATATCTGCACGCCCCCCGGTATCCACAAGGAGCAGGTCATCGCGGCCTTGGCTGCCGGCAAGCACGTCGTCTGCGAAAAGCCGCTTACCGGCTCGCTCGCCGGCGCCGACGAAATCATCGAGGCCGAAAAGACCGCCAAGGGCACGCTGATGCCGATCTTTCAGTATCGGTATGGCGATGGCGTCGAAAAGGCCAAGCGCATCATCGATGCCGGTCTCGCCGGCAAGTTCTACATGGGTTCGGTCGAAACCTTCTGGCGCAGGAAGCCGGAATATTACGCCGTTCCCTGGCGCGGCAAATGGGCATCCGAACTCGGCGGCGTGCTCGTCACTCACGCGCTCCATCTGCATGACATGCTCTTTTATCTCGCCGGTCCCGCCACCCGTGTCTTCGGCCGTGTCGCGACCCGCGTCAACGAGATCGAGGTCGAAGATTGCGCCTCGGTCAGCCTGCAGATGCAGAATGGCGCCTTTGTTTCGCTCTCCTGCACGCTCGGCTCGCAGAACGAGATCAGTCGGCTGAGGCTGCACTTCGAGAACATCACCTTCGAAAGCAATCATGAAGCCTATGCGCCCGGCCAGGACCCCTGGCAGATCATCGCTGCCGATGACGAAGTACAGGCAAGGATTGATGCCGTCATCGCCGATTGGCAACCTGTGCCGCTCCGCTTCAATACGCAGATGCTGCGTTTCCATGATTACCTGATGGGCAAGGGGTCGCTTCCGGTGACGAGCGCCGATGCAAGGCGCGCGCTGGAACTGGTCACGGCCATCTATCAATCCTCCGATAGCGGCGCCGATGTCGCCTTGCCGATCGGTCCAGACAGCCCGAAATACGCCGACTGGCGTGCAAGAACCAAATAAGAGGGGATTTCGGAACATGGCAACGAGTGTCGTTCTTCAGAAGGTCGAGAAGCGTTACGGCCAGCTGGATGTCATCCACGGCATCGACCTGACGATCGAGCCCGGTGAATTCGCCGTTTTCGTCGGCCCTTCGGGTTGCGGCAAGTCCACGCTGCTGCGCATGATCGCCGGTCTCGAGGAGATTTCCGGCGGTGCGCTGATCCTGGACAACGAACGGATGAACGAGGTGGCGCCGGCAAAGCGCGGCATTGCCATGGTCTTCCAGTCCTATGCGCTTTATCCGCATATGTCGGTCTATAAGAACCTTGCCTTCGGCCTGGAAACCGCGGGCTACAAGAAAGCCGAGATCGAGCCGAAAGTGCGCCGCGCCGCACAGATCCTGCAGATCGAGAAGCTKCTCGAACGCAAGCCGAAAGCGCTATCAGGCGGCCAGCGCCAGCGCGTTGCGATCGGCCGCGCCATCGTGCGCGAGCCGCGTATCTTCCTCTTCGACGAGCCGCTGTCCAACCTTGATGCCGAACTGCGAGTACAGATGCGCGTGGAGATTTCCCGCCTGCACCGCAGCCTTGGAAACACGATGATCTACGTCACCCACGACCAGGTGGAGGCCATGACTATGGCCGACAAGATCGTCGTGCTGAATTCAGGCCGCATCGAACAGGTCGGCGCCCCGCTCGATCTTTACAACAATCCTGCCAACCGCTTTGTCGCCGGCTTTATCGGCAGCCCGAAGATGAATTTTCTCAGCGCCAAAATCGAGCGCATTGGCGATGCCGGCTCGACCATCAATGTCTGCGGCAACTCCATCGAACTCGGCCGCCGGCTTGCAGGTCAGCCGGGCCAGGACGTCACCTTCGGCGTCCGGCCGGAACATCTCTCCCTGATGGAAGGCGGCACTGCCCTTTCGACCGTCAATGTCGATCTCGTCGAAAACCTCGGCGGCGCCACGATGCTGTACGCCACGACGCCGGACAACCAGCCGCTGACCATCGCGCTCGATGGCCAGCAGAAGGTCGAGCGCGGCACAAACGTGAAAGCCTCCTTCGATCCCGCCCGCTGTCACGTTTTCGACGCGAGTGGCAAGACGATCTGAAATGGCCGCAGCTTGACAGCTGATCCCTCTCAAGCCCATCATCCTTGAGGGCTACGAGGGGGATATGCGTGACGCCTGAAGAGAGGATTCATGCGCTTGGCATCTGGCAGGGCCCGATCGACATAGTCCCGATCACCGGCGGCCTCACCAACCGGAACTACCTGGTGAGAGATGGTGCGCTGCGGCGGGTCGTCCGCCTGGGCAACGATATTCCGGTCCATCATATCAACAGGCAGAACGAGCTTGCCGCAAGCCGCGCCGCACATGCGGCCGGCATCTCGCCTGCCGTTATCCATCACGTGCCGGGTGTGCTGGTTCTTGATTTCATCGACGCCGCGCCGCTATCGCCCGGCGATGTAAGCAAGCCGGAAACGCTTGCTCGTCTCATTCCGTTGATCCGCACCTGCCACTACGACATGGCCCGCCATTTTCGCGGTCAGGCGATGATCTTCTGGGTCTTCCACGTGATCCGCGACTATGTCGCAAACCTGAAGGCAGCAAACAGCATTTATGCGCCATTGCTGGATGGCTTGCTGGGGAAAGCTGAGTATCTCGAAGAAGCTGCGGGGCCTTTCGAGATCACCTTCGGTCATAACGACCTGCTCGCTGCCAATTTCCTGGATGATGGCAAACGGCTCTGGCTGATTGACTGGGACTATGCCGGCTTCAACACGCCGCTCTTCGATCTCGGTGGTCTCGCCTCCAACAGCGAGTTTTCCGGGGAGGCGGAGTGGCTCATGCTGGAGACCTATTTCGAGCGACCGCTGACGGATGATCTGCGCCGCCGCTACCAGGCTATGAAATGCGCCTCGCTGCTGCGCGAGACGCTTTGGAGCATGATTTCCGAAATCCATTCGGCCATCGATTTCGACTACGCAACCTATACGGCCGAAAATCTTAGCCGTTTTGAGCGCGCCTATCGGGCATTTGAACAGGATCATTGAATGACGAAGGAATTACCGAAGACGGCAAAGGCCGTGGTCATCGGCGGCGGCATCATCGGCTGCTCCACCGCCTATCATCTGGCAAAACTCGGCTGGACCGATACAGTGCTCCTGGAACGCAAGAAGCTGACATCAGGCACCACGTTCCACGCCGCGGGCCTCGTCGGCCAGTTGCGCACCAGCGCCAATATCACCCAGCTTCTCGGGTACTCCGTCGATCTCTACAAGAAGCTGGAAGCCGAGACAGGCCTCGGCACAGGCTGGAAGATGAATGGCGGCTTGCGGCTGGCCTGCAATCAGGAGCGTTGGACAGAGGTCAAACGCCAGGCGACGACTGCCCAATCCTTCGGCCTCGAAATGCATATCCTGAGCCCGCAGGAAGCTTTCGATCTGTGGCCACTGATGACAACAGACGATCTCGTTGGTGCTGCTTACTTGCCGACGGATGGCCAGGCCAATCCGTCTGACATCACACAAGCTCTCGCCAGGGGCGCCCGCATGGCTGGCGCGACGATCTTCGAGGATACCGAAGTTCTCGATCTCGAAATCGACAAGGGCAGGATCCGCGCCGTCATTACCGCGCAAGGCCGCATCGAATGCGAGCGCGTCGTGGTCTGCGCCGGCCAATGGACGCGCAGCTTCGCCAGCCGCTTCGGCGTCAACGTGCCGTTGGTGTCAGTCGAGCATCAATACATCATCACCGAATCCTTCGGCGTGCCCTCCAATCTGCCGACGCTGCGCGATCCCGATCGCCTGACCTACTACAAGGAGGAGGTCGGCGGCATCGTCATGGGCGGTTATGAGCCGAATCCGATTGGCTGGGCCCTGGACGGCATTCCTGAGGGTTTCCACTACACCCTCCTTGACAGTAATTTCGACCATTTCGAGCAGATCATGGAACAGGCGCTCGGCCGTGTGCCGGCGCTCGAAAATGCCGGCATCAAGCAGCTTCTGAACGGGCCGGAGAGTTTCACACCCGACGGCAATTTCATCCTCGGCGAGGCACCGGAATTGAAGAACTTCTTCGTCGGTGCCGGCTTCAATGCATTCGGCATCGCATCGGCCGGTGGTGCCGGTATGGCGCTCGCCGAATGGGTCACGAAGGGCGAGCCGCCCTATGATCTCTGGCCGGTCGATATCCGCCGCTTCGGCCGCCCGCACTTCGATACGGACTGGGTCCGCACCCGCACGCTCGAGGCCTATGGCAAACACTACACGCCGGCATTCCCCTTTGAGGAATATGCAAGCGGCCGCCCTTGCCGGAAGTCGCCGCTTTACGAGAGGCTGAAGGCGCAGGGCGCGTGCTTCGGCGAGAAACTTGGCTGGGAGCGGCCGAACTGGTTTGCCGATCTTTTCGCCAACGAAGAGCCCCGGGATATCTATACCTATGGCCGCCAGAACTGGTTCGATGCCGTCGGCCGCGAACACAAGGCGGTGCGCGAGGCGGCCGTCATTTTCGACCAGACCTCCTTTGCCAAATTCGTGCTGAAGGGCAGGGATGCCGAAGCGGCGCTGTCTTGGCTTGCCGCCAACGATGTTGCAAAGCCCGTCGGTTCGCTGATCTACACGCAGATGCTGAACGACAAGGGCGGCATCGAATGCGACCTCACCTGCGCCCGCATCGCCGAAAACGAATATTACATCGTCACAGGCACCGGTTTTGCCACGCATGATTTCGACTGGATCTCGCGCAACATCCCCGACGGTCTCCACGCCGAACTCGTTGACGTTACCTCCGCCTATACCGTGCTCTCGCTGATGGGGCCGAATTCCCGTTCCATTCTGGAGAAGGTCACGACCAGCGACGTCTCAAACGCCGCCTTCCCCTTCGGTCGCGTCAAGACTATCGGCATTGCCGGCTGCCCCGTCCGGGCGCTGCGCATCACTTATGTCGGCGAACTCGGTTACGAACTGCATGTGCCGATCGAGTATGCGACCACAGTCTATGACGCACTGATGGCGACGGACGGACAGTTCGGCCTCGTCAACGCTGGTTACCGCGCCATCGAGAGCTGCCGCCTGGAAAAGGGTTATCGCGCCTGGGGTTCCGACATCGGCCCCGATCACACGCCTGTTGAAGCTGGTCTCGGTTGGGCGGTGAAGACGCGGAAGAACATGCCCTTCAAGGGTCGTGAAGCGATCGAACGTCAGCTTGAAGGTGGCGTGAAGAAGATACTTGCCTGCTTCGTACCCGATGACCCTGATATCGTCCTGCTCGGACGTGAAACCATCTATCGCGACGACAAGCGCGTTGGCTGGCTCTCCAGCGGCGGCTTTGGCTACACCATCGGCAAGCCGATCGGTTACGGCTATGTCCGTAACCCTGACGGGGTGACGGAGGATTTCGTCCTGTCCGGCACTTATGAGCTGGATGTCGCCCGCAAACGGGTGCCCTGCAAGATCTCGTTGAAGCCGCTTTATGACCCCGAAATGAAACGGATAAAGGCTTAAAC
>NZ_JBFUBG010000058.1:0-40263 GCF_056405875.1 Rhizobium sp. P1_E6
GCCCAGAACCTTCTGCCAGGAGAAGGTGACGACATCGAGCTTGGCGAAATCGAGATTCTGCGCGAAGGCGGCAGAGGTTGCATCGCAGATCGTCAGGCCCTTGCGGTCGGCGGGGATGAAATCAGCGTTCGGAACACGGACGCCCGAGGTCGTGCCGTTCCAGGTAAAGACCACGTCACGGTCGAAATCGACGGTGGAAAGGTCAGGAAGTTCGCCGTAACCGGCTTCGATCTTGCGAACGTCCTTGAGCTTGAGCTGCTTGACGACGTCGGTAACCCAGCCGGCACCGAAGCTTTCCCAGGCGACCGTGTCGACGCCGCGCTCGCCGAGCAGCGACCAGAGCGCCATTTCGACGGCGCCGGTATCGGAAGCCGGAACGATGCCGATGCGGTAATCCACCGGCACTTCCAGGATTTCGCGTGTGAGATCGATCGCCTGCTTCAGCTTGACCTTGCCGACTTTCGCGCGGTGCGAACGGCCAAGGGCCGCATCAGAAAGAGCTTCGAGCGTCCAGCCAGGACGTTTCGCGCAGGGGCCAGAAGAAAAATGAGTGTTTTGCGGACGCACGTCCGGCTTTGCGGTATTCGCCATATTGCTACCCTTCCAGATAGATGGCTCCTCGTTGGGGAGGAGTGTCCCGCCGCTGTGTTTATGGGCGAAACTCGTCATAGTCAAGCGGCCGACGTCGTTTCTGGAGGGTATTTTGCCGCAACCGCGATCACGTTTCCGGTCACGCGACGCTGCTTGGCGCGGCGCGATCACGCGCGTTGAAGATATCGCGGCCGATGCGACGGGCTGTCTCGATATGCACGGCAGCATTCCCCGCGTCGGAGTCGAGAAACAGTTCCGACGTCACCACAGGGGCGCCGCAATAGTCAAAAATACCATGGTCGATTTGCGTCTTCATGGCGCTGAAATAGCCGTGGCGCTCATAGGTACCGGCATCAGCACCGCCGTTCCCGACGAGATGCACGCGCAAATGCTCAAGCTTTTTTTCGACCTTGCTGCCGGACGTGTCGTCATAGGCCCATCCATTGGCAAAGACGCGATCGATCCAGCCTTTCATCAAGGCCGGCATGGACCACCAATAGACAGGATAGACCAATATGAGCGCATCGGCGCGATCGATCCTTGCCTGCTCCGCCAGCACATCGGCAGGCGCCACGGTTTTCCGGCGATGAGCCGCAATATCCGCCTCGGTGAATCTGGGATCGAAAGCCTCTTCCGTCAGGTCTGCGATTTCGAAGGAGTTGGCGGCATCGAAAGCCGCTATGCCTTCGGCAATCCCCGCGGCAACGCCGTGACTGAGTGAGTTGGAGTCGGGATGCGCGAGAACGATAAGTGCATGCATGTCGAAACCTCCTGATCGATGATTGCGAGCGAGATCGATCACTTATATACTTTTCGTAAGCTACTTATAGTAAGTTACTTTTCGTAGGTTGCGATGTCAAGCATGGAAAAAGCCCTCCCCCGCCCTCGTCGCCGGCTTTCGAGAGAGGAGAGGCATCGACAGCTCCTGGATGTGTCCTGGCGATTGATCCGGGACGAAGGAACGGACGCGCTGACACTCGGCCGGTTAGCCGAACAAGCAGACGTGGCAAAGCCCGTGGTCTACGATCATTTCGGCACGCGGACGGGATTGCTTGCGGAGCTTTACCGGGAATTCGACGATCGGCAGACGGCGCTCATGGAAGCCGCACTGCGCAAAAGCGGACCGGCGCTGAAAGACAAGGCCGAGGTCATGGCGGCCTCCTATATCGATTGCGTTCTCACGCAGGGCCGGGAAATTCCCGATGTGATCGCCGCCTTGGCGAGTTCCCCGGAGCTGGAAAAGGTCAAACACGAGTGCCAGGTGATTTTCATGGACCAATGCAGATCAGTGCTCACCCCCTTCGTTGGTGCGGGGACCATCGCGTCAGCCAGCCTCTGGGCAATGCTTGGCGCGGCCGAAACTCTCTCCTATGCCGCGGCAACCGGTGAAATCAACGCTAGGCAGGCCGAGGACGAACTTTTCGAGATCATTCTGGCGATGGTCTCCAGAAACGCCCGCTGAGACGAAAAAAAGCCGCCCTTTCGGACGGCTTTCGATAATCTCTGGAGCTCTCGCTTACTTGTAGACCGGCTGCTGCAGCGGAATTTCCGGCGCTTCGTAGGCGACCGGCTGAGCACAGCCGCCGAAGAGGTAACGGGCGCCGACACGGGCTTCGTGGACATTGACGCCACGGTCGCGACCCGGGCCGCCGTTTTCGTTGTAGCCGAACATGTTGCCGCCATCGATATGCAGGTAGCGGTAACCGACATCGGCCTTGACGTTGCAGGTCACGTCGATCGAGGCGCCGGCCATGAGGGCGTAGCTGAAGCGCCAGCCGCCGCGGCCGCCATGGACGACTTCATCATCGCAACCGCTGCCGTCATCGGCGCAGGCGACGTTGTGAAGGTGCTTCCACTTGACGTAGGAACCACCGATACCAGCGCCGACATAAGGCGTGAAGTAGGCGTAGGTGCCGAGATCCACATAGGCGTTGGCGAGCAGCGTGTAAGCCGTCATCGACGATACGTCTCTTGACGTACATGCGATTACGCAAGCGCCAAAGTCGGCGCCGCCGCCGACCGTCGAACCGCGGAAGTCAGACTTGGTCAGGTAATCGAAGGTCAAGTCGGTGCGCAGATAGCTGTTGATCTGGTAACCGACACCACCGCCGACCGTCCAGGCATCGTCAAGGTCTGCATCGTCGAAATCGGCTTCGAGGGCATTGCTTCCCTGGAAGAATTTCGCGCCACGCAGGTCGGTAAAGGCATAACCGACATCGCCGCGCAGATACCAGCCGGTGCTTTCGCTGACGGCAACTTCCGGCGGCTGTTCCGGGATGGGCTCGATCGGCGCAAGATCGGCAGAATAAGCATTCGACGCGATCACCAGCGCGGCGAAGATACCGGACAAAGTTCGTTTCATGGATCCACTCCAACGGTTGCGTCGGCGCGCTGCAGGCCGCCAAACGGATAAGCTTTTATGGATAATGAATCGGAAACGTTAAAAGCTGCTTAACCATAAGAAGTAATTCGAATATTCGCCGCAGAACATGTTTTGGAAAGGTAAATGCGGGCCATCTGCCTGTTTTGACTTCTGGAACCTGCAAGACGACAAATAAAGCGGACGAAGAGCGCAGAAGAAAAGCAAACAGGGTCGAGGGACATGTTCTTTCAGCAGCCAACCACGTAAGACAGCAAGGATTTTCCAGGTGGGATCGACACATGCAGAACAGCAACAGGCAGGCGGCCGACACCATTGCCGATCTCTACGAGCGGCATGCCAAACTCTGGGATACAAACCGCGGCAAAACCCTTTTTGAACGGAGCTGGCTGGACCGCTTCGCTGCCCTGGTCCCGCAAGGCGGTCCGATCCTCGATATCGGCTGCGGCTCGGGCGAACCTCTCGCACGCCATTTCATCGAAAGCGGCTATGCCGTGACCGGCATCGATTCGTCGCCCAGCCTGATAGAGATGTGCCGGACGCGCTTTCCAAACTCCGATTGGCAGGTCGCAGATATGCGCCATCTGTCGCTTGGCAGAAGTTTCGATGGGCTGATTGCCTGGGACAGTTTCTTCCATCTGACATCAGAAGACCAGCGGCGTATGTTCCCGCTGTTTCGCACGCATTCGAAGCCGGGAACGGCGCTGATGTTCACCAGTGGCCCGGCGCATGGCGAAGCCATGGGCGTCTTCGTCGGCGAACCGCTCTATCACAGCAGTCTCAGTCCGGATGAATATCGCGCCCTGCTCGCCGAACACGGCTTCACAGTCGTCGCCCACAAGGCCGAAGACCCGACCTGCGGCAACCACACGGTCTGGCTCGCGCAATACCAGTAAATCGGCACCAATAAAAAAGCCGGCTCGAAGGCCGGCTTTCAATCCTTGAGGCGACGCTTTCAGGCGGCGCTGCGTACGCTCGAAATCGTGCCTATCAGATCGTTGACGATGCGCTCGATCTGCGCGCGGTCGTCGCCCTCCGCCATCACGCGGATCAACGGCTCGGTGCCGGAAGGGCGGATGACGAGACGGCCATTCTTGGAAAGCTCGGCTTCGGCATCGGCGATCGCCTTGACCACATGCAGGTCTTCGAGTGGCTTGCCGCCGGAAATGCGGACATTGCGCAGAAGTTGCGGCACCGGCTCGAAACGGCGGCAAATTTCGCTGACCGTTTTGCCGGTGCGCTTGACCGCCGCCAGGATCTGCAGGGCGGCAACGAGACCGTCGCCGGTTGTGCCGTAATCCGAAAGCACGATATGGCCGGACTGCTCGCCACCGACATTGTAATTGTGCTGGCGCATGTGCTCGACGACATAGCGGTCGCCGACCTTCGTGCGCGCAAGACCAAGGCCCTTGTCCCCAAGGAAGCGCTCAAGGCCGAGATTGGACATGACGGTCGCGACGATACCGTTGCCGCGCAGCTGCTGGCTCTCGGCCCAGCTTTCGGCGATGACGGCCATCAGCTGATCGCCATCGACGATCGAACCGTTTTCGTCCACGATGATGACGCGGTCGGCATCGCCATCGAGCGCGATGCCGATATCGGCGCGCACCTCGTCGACCTTCTTCTGCAAGGCGACCGGGCTGGTAGAGCCACAATTCAGATTGATATTCGTGCCGTTCGGTTCATTGCCGATCGTCACCACGTCGGCGCCAAGTTCCCAAAGCACGGCAGGAGCGACCTTGTAGGCTGCGCCATTGGCGCAGTCGACCGCGACGCGCAGGCCCTGCAAGGTCACGTCGCGCGGCAGGGTGCGTTTGACGTGCTCGAGATAGCGATAGATATCGCCATCGACACGCTTGGCCCGGCCGATTTCCTCAGCCTTGGCAAGCTGTCCCGATAGATCTTTGTCGAGCAGATCCTCGATCTGCGCTTCGAGGTCATCGGAGAGTTTGTAACCATCAGGACCGAAAAGCTTGATACCGTTGTCCTGGAACGGATTGTGCGAGGCTGAAATCATTACCCCGATATCGCATCGCAGCGAACGCGTCAGCATGGCAACCGCAGGTGTCGGAATAGGTCCGAGCAGGAACACGTCCAGTCCCGCCGCGGTAAAGCCGGCCACCAGGGCATTCTCCAGCATATAGCCTGACAGGCGTGTGTCCTTGCCGATCACAACACGATGACGGTGGGCGCCGTTACGAAAAATCGTTCCTGCGGCAATACCGACCCGCATGGCAAGGTCCGGCGTCATGGGGAAGATGTTGGCTTGGCCTCGGATGCCGTCCGTCCCAAAATAGCGTCTTTTCATATGCACTCCTGCGCTTTCCGCGCGCCGTAGAAGCTTACGCATTCCTCAAGCAAGAATCCGGCTTCAAAGATTGATGCTGTGCCAGAGACCTCGATTCAGACTTGTCTTTAGTCAGCGGAATGCCACAAAACCGCGTAACCGGCACGTAAATTACCAAGAAAACTGATTATATCCTGTTACTAATATAAAAAGGGCCGGATTCCCTGTGGAAATCCGGCCTCTTAGGTAAATCCCGTTCAATTTCAGTGGGGCTGAGGTTCCAGCCCTCCCTCGGGTTCATCACCCTTGGAAGCTGGGCGCGCACCGGCCTTAGGCACAGCCGAGCCGCGGCTCGGAGGCGAATCATCGCCAAGATCGCGCGCAGGCTTTTCGCCACGGATCAGCGCCTTGATCTCTTCGCCGGTCAGCGTCTCGTATTCGAGCAGGCCTTCGGCGAGAGCGACGAATTCGTCATGCTTTTCCGTCAGGATCGTGCGGGCCTGGGTATAGGCTTCGTCGATCAGGCGACGCACTTCATTGTCGATCTTCTGCGCGGTGGCTTCCGAAACGTTCTTCGACTGCGAAACCGAGTGGCCGAGGAAAACCTCCTGCTGGTTCTCGCCGTAAGAAACCTGACCAAGCTGGTCGGAGAAGCCCCACTGCGTGACCATGGCACGTGCAAGCTTGGTAGCCTGCTCGATGTCAGAGGAAGCGCCGGAGGTGATGTTCTCCTTGCCGAACGTGAGCTCTTCGGCGACACGGCCGCCCATCATGATGCAGAGCCGCGAGACCATCCACTTGTAGCTCATCGAGTAGCGGTCGCCCTCAGGAAGCTGCATGACCATGCCGAGCGCACGACCGCGCGGAATGATCGTTGCCTTGTGCAGCGGATCGGCCACCGCGACATTGAGCGCGGTGATGGCGTGGCCGGCCTCATGGTAAGCGGTGAGCTTCTTTTCCGCCTCGGTCATGGCCGAGGAACGGCGCTCGGCGCCCATCATGATCTTGTCCTTGGCGTCTTCGAATTCCTGCATGGTGACGACGCGCTTGTTGCGGCGGGCGGCCATCAGGGCTGCTTCGTTGACGAGGTTCATCAGGTCGGCACCGGAGAAGCCGGGAGTTCCGCGGGCCAGAATCTTGAGGTCGACATTCGGTGCCAGCGGGACATTGCGGGCATGGACCTTGAGGATGCGCTCGCGACCGACGATGTCGGGGTTCGGAACCACAACCTGGCGGTCAAAACGGCCCGGACGCAAAAGCGCGGGGTCGAGAACGTCGGGACGGTTGGTGGCGGCAATAAGGATGACGCCTTCATTCGCCTCGAAACCATCCATTTCGACAAGAAGCTGGTTCAGCGTCTGCTCGCGTTCATCGTTACCACCACCGAGACCGGCGCCACGATGGCGGCCGACGGCATCGATTTCGTCGATGAAGATGATGCAGGGCGCATTCTTCTTGGCCTGCTCGAACATGTCACGGACGCGGCTTGCACCGACGCCGACGAACATTTCCACGAAGTCGGAACCGGAAATGGTGAAAAACGGCACGTTGGCTTCGCCGGCAACCGAGCGGGCGAGCAGCGTCTTACCGGTACCCGGAGGACCGACGAGCAGCACGCCGCGCGGGATCTTGCCGCCGAGGCGCTGGAATTTCTGCGGGTCGCGCAGGAATTCAACGATTTCTTCCAGATCCTGCTTGGCTTCATCAACGCCGGCGACGTCGTCAAAGGTCACGCGGCCATGCGCCTCGGTCAGAAGCTTGGCCTTGGACTTGCCAAAGCCCATCGCACCGCGCGAGCCACCCTGCATCTGGCGCATGAAGAACAGCCAGACGCCGAGGATCAAGAGCATCGGCAGCAGCGTTCCGAGATAGCTCAGGAAGCCGGAGGAACCATCGGTTTCCGGACGCGCAGTTACAGCGACGTTCTTGGCCTGCAGGCGGTCGAGCAGGTTGTCGTCGATGACGGGCGAATAGGTCTGGAAGGTATTGTTGTTCTCCAGATAGGTTCCGGTCAGCCTGTTACCGGTGACCACAACATCCTTCACGCGGCCCGCATCAACCTCACGCAGGAACTGCGAATAAGGGATTTCACGGGAACCCGTCTGCGCCGGAGCCGTCTGGAACATACTGAAGAGAGCGATCAGCAGAAGCGCTATGATCGCCCACAAGGCGAAATTACGTAAGTTAGGGTTCATTGAACTCCCCAGCACTGGAACAGTCGCCTCATGGCGGCCGTCATATTTGGTCTCTAACATAGGGTTGCCCTGCGCCATTGCCAAGGTAATCCACCAAGTCAGATTGTTTTTCCGTCAATACTTCTTAAAGGCGGCTCCGCATAGGGCGCCCTTGAGAAAACTGCGGAAAGCCTGTCGGCAAAGGTGAAATCAAATCGTGTCAAAAAGCGGTCGAAGGGGGCAAAATGCGCCGTCATATCGACCGATCGGACGGATTCTGGAAATAAAAGCGGTTCCTCGGCGAACAAGGCCGGAGCAGAAGCGAGGGCTCGCTTCCAAGCAGCCTTTGGAAGGAACTTAGCCCACTCTCCCTCATTCCGGTGCTCACCACGTGAATCCAGTGCGTCGAAGTCATTCGCCGCACGGTCGCGCGGTGGCTCGATTCCTGCGACGAGCACGGGGATGACGGAGGAGTGAGCGGACCGCGCCTCGATCCTCATCGTCGTTCCCGACCCATTTTTGGCCTTGAATCTCCCATCCCAAACCCCAGCCTCCCCGGGCTTTAGAACCAGAGGCAACACCCCTCGGCTCTCACGCGCCAGATAAAGCCCGTCACGCCGCAAATCAAACACCACCCTGCCGATGGTCATCCGCCCCGGCTTGCCACCGGCTGCGAAAGCGAAAAGCCGTCCCATTTGTACCGTCCCCGGCACGAACGACTGTCCACCGAAAACCGCCGTCAGGCGGCCGAGCACATAGTTGAGGACTGCGTGATCCTGCTTCAGCCCATCGGGCATCACCTGTCCGAGCAGGCCGCCATGAAGCCTGAAATATCGATCGAGCCATTCTGCTCCTCCGGACGCAAGAGCCAGCCGCGCCTGCCCGTCCCTACGGGTATCCTTCTCTGAACCAGCTTCGGTCGATAGCTGCAGGCGCGTCCGCACCCGTTCGTATTTCAGATCCTCGTTGCTGGGGTCGTCGATCCACGACACGTTTCGCGCACTCAGGAAAGCGCGGATATCCGCACGCGTGGAGAAAAGCAGCGGCCGCAGGATCCAGAAGCGCCGGTCGAAGAGCACCGCATCCGCAATGCCGATCGAAACCTGCTCGGTTCGCTTGCCCTGCATCTTCAGCGTTTCGCGCTGATCGTCGGCCGTATGCCCGGTAACGATGAGATTGGCGCCGAGCGTTTCCGCAGCCTCGGCGAGAAGACCGTAACGCGCCTCGCGCGCAGCCGCCATGATACCGGTCTTCGGTTTTTCGCCCTGCCAGACCACTATCCGGTGCGGAATGCCGAGCGATGCGCACAGTGCTGCCACTTGACGCGCCTCGTCTGCGGATTCAGAGCGCAGCGCATGGTCGACGGTCGCAGCACAAAGGGAAATGGAAAGATCTGGAGTGGCCTTCAGCGCTTTGGAAAGCAGGAGAAGCAGGCCGGTGGAATCGCTTCCGCCCGAGATCGCGACAAGAATGCGCGCGGGCGTCTTCAGCGAAGCCAGGAAACGGCCGATTGCCGCCTCGGGGGAAATGGGTTCTTCCGGAAACAAACCGGAAGGCCTTAGCAGGCGAGACGCTTCTGTTCGCTCGCGACCTTGTTTATGACGGCGCGGGAAGCCTTCGGATAGCGCTTGGACACTTCGCGCAGCGTCGCGCAGGCAGTCTCGGTATTGTCGAGCGCGGCAAGCGACATACCAAGCTTCAGCAGCATCTCCGGCGCCTTTTCGGAGGTGCCGTATTTCTGATGGGCGTTGAGGAAGGTCTTCGCCGACTCGTTGAATTTACCCTGCGAATAAAGCGCTTCGCCGAGCCAGAAATTGGCGTCCGGAGCCCGTGCACTGTTCGGGTATCGGCCGATAAATTGGGTGAATTCCTGTTCGGCCGTGCTGTAGTCGCCGGAAAGTACATGGCCGTAGGCGGCCTTGTACTGATCGGCCTCGCTGCCGAGCGACGCTGTCTGCTGCGGCGCAGTTACGCCTGGAAGACTATTGCCCTTCGGCGCAGCATCCGGAAGCGGCGCGGAACCGACCGTTGCACCTTTACCTACCGAACCGCCGATCTGATTGCCGTTCTGGTCGAAATCCATGGAGCCCAGCTCGCGCGGCGGCTGGCCGAGGCCTTCATTGGCCGGCACATCGGTGGAGGGAGCCGTTTCGGCTCCCTGCGGGGCTTGGATGACCCTGGCGATATCGTCGCCACCGCCTGATGCCGGCGGAGCGACATCTGCCTCGCTCTTTTTCACCGGCGCCTTGGCACCGCCACCGCCGCTTGCGCCGCCGCCCGTCTTTTCGAGCTGCTGGAAGCGGAATTCGTTGTCTTCCTGCTGCTTGCGGATCGTCTCCTGCATCTGGAGGAGCTGATAGCTCATTTCCTCGATTCGGCCGTTCAACTGCCGCATCTGGTCTTCCATCTGCTGTACACGGATTTCCGCATCACCGCTCTGCACTTTGATAACAGGTGCTGCTGGCTGACTCTGTTGCGCGGATTGGCCGCCGATGTGCAAGCCGAAGAACGAAGCGGAATATGCCGCTCGCTCGCTCCCGGTCACGGCCGCAAGGCACAGCATGCCTGCCACGACTAGTTTCTTCATTTGTATCGTCCTGTCCCAGTGATTCTTCGCGCCCCGATGGCACGAGCAGGAGATTTTTCCAATTGCTTTCAAAAAGCAACGGAGTCTGGCCAAAGTGTGGTCAAAAAGAAAGGCGGCCCGCAAGGGGCCGCCTCATCAAAATCCGGCTTTTGCCGGAAATTACATGCCTGCGCCGCCGAGAACGGTGACTGCACGGCGGTTCTGCGACCAGCAGGAAATATCGTCGCAGACGGCGACCGGACGTTCCTTGCCGTAGGAGATCGTCTTCATGCGCTGGGCCGGAACGCCGCGCGAGGCGAGGTAATCCTTGGCAGATGCGGCACGACGAGCACCGAGAGCAAGGTTGTATTCGCGCGTACCGCGTTCGTCGGCATGGCCTTCGACGGTGATCTGGTAGTTCGGGTAGCGACCGAGCCACTGAGCCTGACGGTCGAGCGTCTGGGCGGCATCGGCGCGGATCGATGTGGAGTCGGTGTCGAAGAAGATGCGGTCGCCGACATTGACCGTGAAGTCCTGGGCAGAGCCCGGCGTTGCCGCACCGGCACCGAGGCCGAGATCACCCGCGCTGTTCGGCACGTTCTTCTTGTTGGCGCAGCTCGCAAGAGCGAGACCGGCGACCAGCGCGATCATGACGGGGTTGCGGGCGAAATTCTGCAGACGGCTCATTGCCGGGGTGTGAATTCGGCTCATGGCCGGGTCTCCTTGCGACTTCAATCAGGGTTTCCGGACAGTAACCGCACTCGGTTAACCGGCCATCAAAGATTATGGTTAACGATTCGTTGATTTGTCCCTGCATCGCCCATTTTCAGGACTTTGCGGCGACATGAAGGCGTTATTTCCGCTCTCCACTACTCCAGAAGCGGCGACCAGGCCGGGTCCGAGCCATAGGCCGGCGTCTTGATGGCCTGTTCATTGTAGCCTGTTAGGTCGATCGAATAGAGTTGCGGGCCACCGGCACCTGCCGCCTGGCGGAAGAACATGATGACGCGGCCATTCGGCGCCCAGGTCGGGCCTTCGTTGTGAAAACCGGTCGTCAAAATGCGTTCGCCCGAACCATCCGGCTTCATCACGCCGATCGAGAACTTGCCGCCCGACTGCTTGGTGAAGGCGATCAGATCGCCACGCGGCGACCAGACCGGCGTGGAGTACCGACCGTCACCGAACGAGATGCGGGTCTGGCCCGAACCATCGGCATTCATGACATAGATCTGCGACTGTCCGCCGCGGTCACTTTCGAAGGCAACGCGGTTGCCGTCAGGCGAATAGGAGGGCGACGTATCGATCGCGGCCGTGGATGTCAGGCGGGTGGTCGTGCGCGAACGCAGGTCCATCGTGTAGATATTCGAATTGCCTTCCTGCTGAAGGCTCATGATGACCTTCTGGCCATCGGGAGAAAAGCGCGGCGAAAAGGTCATGCCCGGAAAGTTACCGACGACTTCACGCTGTCCGGTCTCAAGCTGCAGCAGATAAACGCGCGGCTGCTGATTGGCGAAGGACATGTAGGTCACTTCCTGCCGGCTCGGCGAGAAGCGCGGCGTCAGTACGAGATCGCTGCCGTCGGTCAGCATGCGAACGTTGAAGCCGTCCTGATCCATGATCGCCAGCTGGCGTTTGCGCTGCTGCTTGGGACCGGATTCGGAAACGAAGACGACGCGGGTATCGAAATATCCCTCTTCGCCGGTGATCTGCTTGTAGATCGCGTCGGCGATGATGTGAGCGACACGCCGCCAGTTCTCCGGCTGCGTATAGAACTGCTGACCGGTCATCTGCTGCCCGGCAAAAGTATCCCACAGGCGGAATTCGGCGCGAAGGCGGCCATCCGCTTCCTTGGTAACTCGGCCAGTGACCAACGCCTGGGCATTGATAACCTTCCAGTCCTCGAAGCGCGGCGCAGCATCCGGATTGGAGATCTTTTCGATAAAGGCCGTCTTGTTGATCGGGGCAAACAGGCCGGAACGCTGCAGGTCGGCGGCGATGACCTGCGAGACCTGCGCGCCCATGTCGCCCTGGAAGTCAGTCACCGCAATCGGCATCGGCTGGACATTGCCTTTTCGAAGATCGAGGGTGACCAACGCGTTCGCCGGCGTCGTAAAGGCTGCGGCCCCAATCAGGCCTGCAATGACCATCAGAGCGCGGATGAGGGAACACTTGACCATATCAAACAAGCCTTTCAGCATCTTATTGGGTAAGAGCGCTGGTGTCGAAATTGAAAACAATTTCCTTCCAGACATCGTATTTATCTTTCGGAAGCACCGTAAAAGGAGCTGCGCGACGAACTGCGCGAAGGCCGGCATCGCTAAGACTTTTCTGCGCACGCTCACTGCCACCGGTGACCTGCACATCAGGGTTGCCGACGATCTGCCCGTCTCTCGCTAGCTTTATGTGGATCGTCAAACGCACGCTGCCGATATCTTTCAGGCGACTGTCGACGATGAATTGACGTTCGATCGAGTGCACAAGCGCCGTGATTTCAGCCTTGCTGAGGATCGGGGCGTTTGCGCTGCTTCGGCGATCAGCCGTCTCCGCATTTGCATCGAAAGGAAATGCGAGGCCAAGGATCAACCCGATCAGCACCGCGTACATCCCGAAAGATTTCGCGAAATGGATCGAATTCCTCGGCATTCAAATCCCCATATCGCTAGGATGAAAATTAAGGACAACCTCGTTCCACACGTCATACTTGTCCATCGGAAGCGTCGTGCGGAACGACGGAGCAGATTTCATCACGGCACGGTAAGCGCCACTTTCCAGCGCACGACGCGTTGAATCGGTGCTGCTTCCGCCGGAAGACTCGATGTCAGGCTGGCCGATAATGTTTCCATCTTTATCGAGTTTGAAATGCACCGTGATGACCATGCCGGAAAGGCCTTCCATTCCCGGAGTAATAAGCCAGTTACCCTGGATCAAACCCTGTAGCGCATCTTGTTCGCTTTGGCTGAGCTTGGAACCGCCATTGCTCTTCTTCGCCCCCAGCGATGCCTCCTGCGTCGAACGCTTGGCGCCGCCGGCGGAAGGATCGGTCTTGTTCAGCAACGCCGAAATCTCGTCCGCGTTGAAGTCGCTCTTCATTGAAGAAGCCGATTTCGCCACTTCCTGTTTCTTGTCGGCTTTCTTCTTGTCTGTCGGTTTTTCTGCAGCCTTCGGCTCGTCCGGCGTTTTTTCCGGCGGCTTTTCAGCAGCCTTCTGTGGTTCCGGCGGCTTTACCTGTGGCTTGACGACCGGCGTCGGCACCTTGTCCGGCAATGCTTCGGCATCCGGCTTCGGCGGTTCCTCAGGCTTGGCCTGTTCTTCCGGCGGCTTTTCCTCGGGCTTCGGCGGTGTCACTTCGACTGGCTTTGGCGGCGGAATGGAAGCAACCTCCTTCGGCTGCTCGACCTCGGTCTCTTCCTTGTTGACTTCCTTGACGTCGTTCGGCTTGGGATCGATCGTCGGCAGCGGCTTCTCGCTCGAATTCGCCGCCGCAGCTTCGCTGTTACTGGGCTTGGCGTTCGGGACCGGCGGCGTCTTCAGGTCGACATTGTTGTCACCGGCATTCTCCGCCGGCTGCGCGATCGGCGGCCGGGTCGTCGGCACCGGGGCTGATGTCTCCTTCTTCGGAGCTTTCTTGTCGCCCTGCTGCATTTGCGTGATGGATTCCACCGGCACGAGATCGACCGGCATCGCCTCGAAATCCTCCACCTTGAAGGATTCCGGAGCGCTTAGCGACACCAGCGCCCAGGTAAGCACCAGCCCGTGCAGAACCGCAGATGTGACGACGCTGGTCTTCATCTTGAACGCTACTGGTCCTTCTTCTGCTGTGTCACGAGGCCAATATTCTTGAAGCCTGCACCCTGGATGCGGGCCATGACGTCGGCAATCACGCCGTAAGGAGCGGTCGCATCGCCGCGCACGAAGATGCGCTCGTTATAACCCGTGGTCGCGATTGCCTCGAGTTTTGCAGCAATCTCTTCAGCTGGGATCGGCGTTTCCTGCAGATAGACTTCGCCGTTGTTCTTGACGGAAATCGTAATCGGCTGCGTCTCTGAATTCAGTGCCTTGGCCTGCGTTTCCGGCAGATCGATCGGAACGCCGACCGTCATCATCGGCGCCGCCACCATGAAGATGATGAGCAGCACGAGCATGACGTCGACCAGCGGCGTCACGTTGATTTCGGAGATCACTCCCTTGTTGCGGCCACCGCGACGGCGGCGTCCGCCGCCCCCTCCGCTATTGCCGCCTACAGCCATACCCATGGTCGTCCACTCCGTCCGTTACTGCGCAGCCTGGCGCGGCTGCAGCTTCTCGTCGATCTGGCGCGAAAGGATGGCGGAGAATTCATCCGCAAAGCCTTCCATGCGACCCGAGAGCTTGCCGGCGTCGGCGGAGAACTTGTTGTAGGCGATAACCGCCGGGATAGCGGCGACAAGGCCGATGGCGGTTGCAAGAAGCGCTTCCGCGATGCCGGGTGCGACGACCGCGAGATTGGTGGACTTCGAACCGGCGATCGCCTGGAACGAGGTCATGATACCGACAACCGTACCGAAGAGGCCGATGAACGGACCGGCCGAACCGATCGTCGCGAGCGACCCGAGGCGAGCGGAAAGAAATTCGGATTCGCGGGCGAGCGTCACGTCCATGGCGCGGTCGATACGCATCTGCAGACCGATCGGCGAACGCGCGCCCCGCTCGAAGGACTTTTTCCATTCGCGCATCGCCGCGACGAAGATCGCTGCAAGGCCGGTATTGGTACGCTCGGAAAGCGTCCGATAAAGTTCTTCCAGCGACTGGCCCGACCAGAACACCTGCTCGAACTTGTCGAACTGGCGACGGGCGCGGCCGTAAGCCAGATATTTGTCAATGACGATAGCCCAGGTCCACACCGAAGCGGCGATAAGGCCGAGCATGACCAACTTGACGACGATGCCGGCCTGCATGAAAAGCGACCAGAGGCTGACGTCGGTCGTGGCTGCTGCCAATCCTACTTGTTCCATAGATCCAAAATCCCCGAATCCAAACGCCCGGCGCTTGACCGGGCGGCACGAAGTGATCACGCAAGAATGTCTGGCGGCCGCCGCCCAAAGCCCTGGTCAAGCTTCCAAGCTCTTCTTCCGCCTTCTTGCCGTCAAATTTGGTCAAAGGAAGGCGTGCGTCGCACAAACTCCGACTCCGCGAGTAAGACACCATTATGGTTAATAGATCGTTAGTGCCAAACGATGACAGCGGGAATATCGCGGGAGATTTTGTTCCTGGATTAACTTGACCGGAGAATCGTCCGGTTGCTGAACACAGCGCTCATCTTGCAGCGCGGCAATTCCTTCACATAAAATTCAAGTTTTTACAAGCCCTCGTATCAGGGCGTCTCCGCACAGAAAACGGCGGTATTGTCTGCCTCTTGCTCATGTTTCCGGAATGAGCATTTGCCTTGCCAGCGCCTCCGGTAACCGGCGCGGCCTGCCCTTGGCGTTGATGACGGCAATGATCACCTTTGCGGCAATCAACAGCATATCGTCGCGGCGGATTTCCTGGCTGAGGACCATCTTGGCCCCGCCCGCCTTTTCGGTATGGGTCACCACGGTCAGGACATCATCCATTCGCGCCGGGCTCTTGAAGTCGATCTCCATGCGGTGGACGACGAAGACCAGCCCCTCCTCGTCGGCACTGACGAGGTCGCGCTGCTCGACGCCGAGGCAACGCAGATAGTCGGTGCGGCCGCGCTCGAGGAAATGCAGATAGCGGGCATGATAGACCAGGCCGGAGAAATCCGTATCCTCATAATAGACCCGCTGCACGAGGCGATGGCCCGCTTCGGTAAGTTCGCCGGAAATAGAAAAACCGCGTTCCGCCATAATTTTCTCCAAACTTTCCGGCCCTCTTTGGCGCAACACGTCTCGACACGCAAGCATTGAACAATTGTCATATTTCCTAACTATTCCCCTTAGGAAACAACCATGAGGAGCCAGTGGCATGAAGATTGCGGTGATGGGCGGAGACGGTTTCATCGGTTGGCCAACCTCGCTGCATCTCTCCGATGCCGGGCATGACGTCCACATCCTCGACAATCTCTCCCGCCGCTGGATCGATACGGAACTGGGCGTGCAATCGCTGACGCCGATGGACTCCATTCAGGAGCGCACCCGCATCTGGCATGCCGAAACCGGCCGCCGCATCCATTTCAATCTCATCGATCTCGCCCGTGACTACGAGCTCCTGAAGAAGTGGCTCGCCGAAAACCGGCCCGACGCAATCATCCATTTCGCTGAACAGCGCGCCGCCCCCTACTCGATGAAGAGCGACCGCCACAAGAACTACACCGTCAACAACAATGTCAGCGCCACGCACAACCTGCTGAACGCACTGGTCGAACTGCAGCTCGATGCTCATCTGGTCCACCTCGGCACCATGGGCGTCTACGGCTATTCGACGGTCGGCGCGGCGATCCCTGAAGGTTATTTGCCCGTTGGTATCGAAACGACCGGCGGCGAGACCGTTTCCCAGGAAATCCTCTATCCGTCCAATCCGGGCTCGATCTACCACATGACCAAGTGCCTGGATCAGCTTCTCTTTCAGTTTTACGCCAAGAATGATGGCCTAAGGATCACTGATCTGCACCAGGGCATCGTCTGGGGCACGCATACCGAACAGACGCGCCGCCATCCGCAGCTCATCAACCGCTTCGATTATGACGGCGACTACGGCACGGTGCTAAACCGCTTCCTCATTCAGGCCGCCATCGGCTATCCGCTGACGATCCACGGCACCGGCGGTCAGACGCGTGCTTTCATCCATATCCAGGATTCCGTCCGCTGCATCGAGCTGGCACTCGAGAATCCTCCGGCCCGCGGCTCGCGCGTCGAGATCTTCAACCAGATGACAGAAACCCATCGCGTGCGCGATCTCGCCGAGATGATCGCCAGGATGAGTGGTTCGGAGATCGTCCGGCTACCCAATCCGCGCAAGGAGGCGGCCGAAAACGATTTGGTCGTCAAGAACGACAAATTCCTGGGTCTCGGCCTCGATCCGATTACCCTGCAGGCCGGCCTGCTCGACGAAATCGTCGAAGTCGCCAAGAAATTCGCTTACCGCGTCGACCGCTCCCGTGTCCCGGCCGTCTCTGCCTGGACGAAGGATATCGCTGCGACGATCAATCACGACCCGGAAGGCAAGCGGCTGAAGTCCGTATCATGAGCGGTGCTTTTATCTCGAGGCACCGACCGCGCGTAAATCTAGGCGTTGGCGGGAGCGCCCGCCGCCAATGACCCATACCCCACCTTTTGCCTACGTCACCCTCGTCACCAACGCCGACTACGCCAGAGGCGCCACCGCGCTGGCAAACTCCCTGCGCCGCACGGGCGCCGAAGCCTCCATCGTCGTTCTGCATACCGGCGGGGTCGATGCGTCCGCCCTCGCCCCACTGGACGCTCTGGGCTGCCGGCTGATCGAAGTCGAGCATCTACCCTTGTCAGATGCTTTCAACGAGCGTCATGCGCGCGGCAATCTCCACGTCGCCGCACCCTTCACAAAAGGCCGCAAACCGGCGTTTCATTCGCCGCTCGATAATTTCTGTAAGCTGCGCCTCTGGCAGCTTGTCGAATATGAGCGCTGCGTCTTCATCGATGCCGATGCGATCGTCTTGAAGAATATCGACAAGCTCTTCGCCTACCCGGAATTCTCCGCGGCGCCGAATGTCTATGAGAGTCTCGCCGATTTCCACCGCATGAATTCCGGCGTCTTCGTCGCCCGTCCTTCGGAAGAGACCTTCAGGCGGATGATCGACGTTCTGGATCAGCCCGACATCTTCTGGCGGCGCACCGATCAGACGTTCCTCGAAACATTCTTTCCCGATTGGCACGGCCTGCCCGTATATTTTAACATGCTGCAATATGTGTGGTTTACAATGCCGGCACTGTGGGATTGGAAGAGCATTTCGGTCCTCCACTATCAGTATGAAAAACCTTGGGAAAAGGATCACCCTAAGGCAACGAGGCTACAACCTTTGATCGATTTGTGGCATTGTTTCCATACTGGCGGCCATGTGCCGGAGATTGCATCTCTGGCCAATCCGGATGAGGCGGCATGAAAGTACTGGTATCAGGCGGAACGGGCCTCGTCGGACACTATATCGTCGAAGAGCTGCTTTCTGCCGGATATCAGGTGATTATCGGCGGGCGGCGCGCGCCGCTCTCCCGGTCCTTCTCCCGTCCGGTCGATTTCGCCCGACTTTCGCTCGATCCGGACGAGGACCATATCGGCGCCTTCGATGATGCCTATTTCTTCGTGCATGCCGCCTTCAGCCACGTCGAGGGAAAATACCGCGGCGGCGAAGGCGACGACCCAAAGGCGTTTCGCCGTCTGAACCTCGACGGCACCGTCAAACTCTTCGGGGAAGCAAAGCGTGCCGGCACCCGCCGTTGCATCTTCATCTCCAGCCGCGCTGCTTATGGCGAGCCTGCGCCAGGCACCGAACTGGTCGAAACCAAGCCCCCAGCACCGCAAACCCTGTACGGCCAGGTCAAGCTAGATGCTGAACGATCACTGACACATCTTTCCGGCCCAGGCTTTGCCGGAGTAAGCCTGCGGGCAACCGGTATTTACGGCGATCGCTCCCCTAACAAATGGGACGACCTGATCGATGAGTATCTCCGCGGAGAGCCTGTTTCCCAGCGCGCGGGAACCGAATTACACGGCCGCGATCTCGGTCGTGCCGTGCGACTGATGCTTGAAACAGAAAGTGCCCGGATCTCCGGCGAAGTCTTCAACGTCTCGGATATCGCCGTCGACACAAGAGATATTCTCTCGCGCATCCGGCACCACGCCAACTGTCCCTTCCCGCTGCCCGAGGCAGCGGACAAGGCGGGGCTTTGCCCCATGAATACGGAAAAGATCCGCACACTCGGCTGGAAGCCAGGCGGTATGTCTCTTTTCGAGCAGACCATGCGGCAATTGGCCGAGAAAAAAATGGTTCCTCGGCCCAGTTCCACGCAAGTCTGATCTGGCAGAGTACGCCCCAAATGTAATCGGGGGTATCTTATGCAGCTCGCAACCGTTTCGGCGTCCACCCTTCTGCGCGGCACTCAGCCAGCACAATCCGGCGTTTCATCCACGAGCGACGAGCCCGATACCGGCGTATTGAAGATCCAGCGGCAGTCGCTGGCGCTGGAGCAGGTGCGAAATTCGCTGGCAAGCTCCGCCGACGATGCAAAGAGCCGTGCCCAGCGCAAGCTCGAGGAAGCCAAGCAGGAGCTTCAGGCGCTGAAGACGGCGGGCTTTCCTCCGGAAGTGATCGCCCGTCTCGCGGCCGAACTCGCGCGCAAGGTCGGCGCCGCGGCCTCCGAATTCGCCTCGGCCGTTGCCACTGGTGGCTCTTCCGGCGAAAGTGCCGCCACCAGCGCAGCAGCCACGTCCGCTTCCACGGCCGCGACGACCGATGCCACCACGAGCGCAACAGGCAAGGTTGTCGCAAGCGATGCAACGGCTTCCACTGAGGCAACGCAGGATACCGAAACGCCAACGGAAGCAGCCGAAGACGGCACCAACACTGCGGAAACGGATGGCGCGGCTCATGCCCGCAAGGCCTATCAGGAAACCGTCGAAGACGGTCCGAAGTCGTCGGCAATTTCCGCCGATGACCGCAAAACGATGGAAGAATTCAAATCCGTCGTCCGCGAACTGAAGCAGATCCTTGAAAAGGCCATGCGCGATCTACGCGAGAAGAACCGCGATGCTGCCGCCGATGGCGCAATCGGCGCAGCACAATCGGCCGTGACCGGCCTGTCGGCTGCAGTGCCGACGGCGACCATTCCCTCCAGCATCGTCGTCTAGGTTTTCGGCGCTGCCGTCTGAGGCAACAGATAAATCGTTGCCTGGTTGACGAGCAGCACCAGGCAGGCGGCAAAGACGGTTGCGAATAACCTGTCCAGGAGCGCGGAAGCCGGCACGGCATGATCGGCTGTCCCCATGGCCATCATCATCAGCGGCGTCATCACGATCGAATAGACGAGATAGTTCCTGGCCCGCAAAAACGGCCTGATACCGCCGAGCGCTGCGACAACAAGCACATCGGCCCAGATCGGCAAGGCAAGGAAGGATAACAACCCCGCACAGCAGACGCCGAAAAGGACGCCGATCACCCTTTGCGTCGTCTTGAGCGGCAAACGTTCCGGCCGCCGCTCGATCAGCAGCACCAGCGTCAGCGCCGCCCAATGAACGTCATGATCGGGAAAGAACAGGTGGATCAGCGAGACGGCACTCAGGCAGGAAACCAGCCGGACGGGATATTGCCAACCTGCCGGCTCCACCAGGGAGTGCCGTAGCCTGTTGAATTTCTGTCTGGCGGTTGGCTTGCGGTCGTCCTCGGTCTCCTCTGAGGCATGACCGCGGGTATGCGCGACGACCACAGCCATCGCCATGTGGAGAACGACAGCGAAAAGCGCGCCGCCGATGATGACGGCAAAGATAAGCAGCGGATCTGCCGTCGTGGCGGAGACGATGCCGCCGACCATGACCAGATAGAAGATGAAACGCATCGAGGCGGCGACCATGGCGCGATCGAAACCGCCTGTGACACCGGCAAGCGCGGCGATCAAGAGCAGGCCGATCTGCCAAGCGTCGCCGAGCCGCCCGAGTGCGCAGGCAAGCGCTGCCGCAAGCATCAGCACCAGCAGTGCGGCCCCTGCGCTCGCGGCTTGCGCCCGCAGTCTGCCATGCGCTACCGTCCCGCTCATCGCCATGCCGCCGATCAGGCCGAGCCCCGTATGGTGGCCTTTCGCAGCAAGCAGTGCCGGAACGGCCATGGCAAGCGCTGGTACGGCGATTTCGATTGCCGTCACTTCCTTTTCAGTCGACCAGCGAAAGGCCCCGGCTACGTGATTGAGTGTCTTTTCCATCAACCGTCTCTCAGACCCGGAATTGGGATCGGGGAAAATAATACGCAGTGCGTACTATATGTCCAGTAACCACGACGCACCTGCGACACTTATCCTGCGATCCGTCCTGTTGCTCGGCCGCCGCCTGCGTGCCGCGCGGGCCGAGGGTCCGCATAGCCTGTCGACCATCGCAATCCTCGCCACCCTTCACCGTCTGGGGCCGATGCCCGCCTGGCGGTTGGCCCTGGAGGAGCACCTGCAACCGCAATCGGTTACCCGCATCATCGCTGCACTTGAGCGCGACGGGCTCATCAGCCGCATGCGTAGCGAGACCGACCGTCGCGAGATCGAACTGTCGATCACTCCTCACGGCCGTACGGTGTTGTCCGAGGACATAGGCTCTCGCCGCGCCTGGCTGGAAAAGGCGATGGACGCCCGCCTGACGCCGGAAGAGCGCACGACATTGATGGAAGCATCGGAAATCATGCTGAAGCTCGCCCAAGCCCATATCGAGGATGAGCCGCCAATAGGTGAAGAATAGGTGTTTTGCCTGTTGCAACCGACGGCGAGCGGCTATCTTCGCCGGATAACGATACGGAACCTAAAATGACACCAAAGGAATTGAAGGCCCAACTGCGCACCGGGCGTCTGGCGCTTCGCGACGCCATCCCGACCGGTCTGCGTGCCGCCAAAAGCCTCGACATGGCGGCTCATGCCGGCGATGCCATTGCTTTTGCGCCCGGCACCATCATCTCGGGTTTTCTGCCGATCCGCTCCGAAGCCGACTTACAGCCGTTGATGACACGGTGGCGCGGACGTGGAGCCCGCCTCTGCGTGCCAGCCATCATCAATAAGCAGACCATTGTCTTCCGGGAACTCGCCCATGGCTCAGCGCTGATCAGCACCGGTTTCGGCACGGTCGGCCCAGGTGAGGATGCGGCTGTTCTCGACCCCGATATTATGCTCGTGCCGCTGTCCGCCTTCGATTCCCGTGGCCACCGCATCGGCTACGGCGCCGGCCATTACGACCGGGCAATCGACCGTCTCCGGCAAAAAGGCCTGTCTCCGAAGCTGATCGGCATTGCATTTGACTGCCAGGAAGTGGCAGAGGTACCCGCTGAGCCGCACGACATAAGCCTGGATGCCATCCTGACGGAAAGCGGCCTGCGCCATTTTACCTCACGGATTGGATAGGGAATGCGACTGCTATTTCTGGGTGACATGGTTGGCAAGACGGGACGCACGGCGGTTTGGGATCGCCTGCCCGGCCTGGTTTCCGACCTGAAACTCGACTTCGTCATCGTCAATGGCGAGAACGCCGCCGGCGGCTTCGGCATCACCGAAGACATTTTTCTGGAAACGATCAATGCCGGCGCCGACGTGGTGACGACAGGCAATCACGTCTGGGACCAGAAGGATGCCGTCGCCTTCGCAGGTCGCCATGACCAATTCCTGCGACCGGCGAACTACCCTCAGGGAACGCCTGGCCGCGGCTCAGGCCTTTTCTATGCGCGCAACGGCGCCCGCGTGCTCGTCGCAAACATCATGGGCCGCGTCTTCATGCATCCCGAGCTCGACGACCCCTTCAAGGCGGCCGAAACGATCCTTGCTGCCTGCCCTTTGAAGGAACAGGCCGATGCCATCATCTTCGATTTCCATGCGGAAGCGACAAGCGAGAAGCAGTGCTTCGGCCATTTCGTCGACGGCCGCGCCAGCTTTGTCGTCGGGACGCACACTCATGTGCCGACCGCCGACACGCAGATCCTGAACGGCGGCACCGCCTATATGTCGGACGCCGGCATGTGTGGCGATTACGACTCCTCGCTCGGCATGGACAAGGAAGAGCCGCTCAACCGCTTCATCTCCAAGATGCCGAAGGGCCGCATGGAGGCAGCCACCGGGCCTGCCACGATCTGCGGTGTCGGCGTGGAAATCTCCGATGCGACGGGACTGGCGGAGAAGATCGCCCCCCTGCGCCTCGGCCCGAGGCTTGCCGAGACGATCCCGGAGTTTTGGCGCTAGCGCCTCGTAACACGCAATTGTGAGCATGCCCCGTCTGGACCGCTGCGACGGCATGCCGCATCCTCCCGGCGTCGTGAAAGCGCCGGAGGGGTGGCATGAAGCCGCATTGTCTTGTCCTCGCTATCGCATGTGTTGCGGTTTTCTCCGCACCGAACCTTGCCGAAGCCCAGGAAGATCGAAGACCGGTCAGCCAGTGCCAGGCCATCGCGCAGAATATTCCCAAGGCCACCTTCGCGAGTTTCTCCAGCACAGTGCCGGTGGTCCCAGCGGTTTCCGAGGGTGAGGACGTCAAGTTCACCTATCTCGGCCATTCGACTTTCGAGATCGAGACGCCTGGCGGCATCGTCATCGCCACTGATTATAATGGTTGGTACAAGCCGGCCGTCACCCCCGATGTCGTGACCATGAACAAGGCGCACTCAACGCATTACACGCTGACGCCGGATCCCGGCATCAAACACGTGCTGCATGGCTGGAGCGACGCCTCTGGCGATAAGGCCAGGATCAATCTCGTGGTTGGTGACGCCTATATCCGCAACGTCACGACGGATATCCGCTTCAGCTACGGGCTCGGCGGTTCACAACTCGACGGTAATTCCATTTTCATCTTCGAGATATCAGGCCTTTGCATCGGCCATCTCGGCCACCTGCATTATGAGCTGACCGATACGCATTACACCGAAATCGGCAGGCTCGACGTGGTCATGGTACCGGTCGACGGCGGCCTGACCATGGGACCCGACAGCATGAGCCGCGTCATCAAACGGCTGCGCTCATCGCTGATACTGCCGATGCATCGCCGCGGGCCACCGGTCAACGCCTTCGTCTCGATGTTCGGCAATGGTTTCGACGTCAACTATGCGCCCGACAACAGCATTACCGTTTCGCTGCGGACGCTCCCGAAGAAGCCCCTGATCTATGTGATGAAAGACGTGCAGTAAAAGGGCCCGGACTACAGCATCAGCCCGAAAATCGGAATCGATTTTCGGGCTGATGCTGTAGATTCAAAAAGGTAGAGCGTCCGTTGTGCGTCCGAATGGACGCACGGCGCTCTATGCCGGGCCTTTGGACTCAAGCAAATTGCAGATGCCGCTTGATGCCGACATCGGGCATCTTCTCCTCGTCGAAATTGGCCTTGGCGATTTCCCAGCCGAATTTCAGCTTGCTGCCGGTAGACACCCAGATTTCCGCATCATCGACATGCATGGAAAGCATCGTCAGTTTCGGATCCTTCTTGCCGCCCTCATACCAAGCGGCCACGACAGAGTTCCAGAACTCCTCGATCTTTGCGGAATCAGGACGCACCTCGATAACCCCGGACAGGCAGGCATGATAATCGTGGTTCTTGCCGATGACGCAGAAATACGCGCGGCTGCCTGGTTTGATCATCTGCACGAGTTCGGCATCCGTCTTGGTATAGAACCAGATCGTATTGGTGGTCGGATCGACATTCGGAGCCATCGGCTGCATATGCATGTCGACGCCTGAAAGGCCGAGCATGCCGGCATGGATGTCGTTGATCTGGTCCCAGAGCTGACGTGCCGGTTGTTCACGGGCTTCGCTGAAGCTTGCCATAGCCGTTCCTTTCCTGTTGGTGTCGTCGGTTGAAAACGTCATCTCCTCGGCTTTGTTCCGCCACCCGCCACGCCGTCAGGGAAGGATCGAAAAGCTGCTTTTTCCTTGAATATCGCCCCTTCCGATCCTATAAGGCGGCCCATTCCGAACAATGAGACGTGAACAGGGGTGCCATGGCTGGCCATTCACAGTTTAAAAACATCATGCACCGCAAGGGCCGTCAGGATTCCGTGCGGTCGAAAATGTTCTCCAAGCTCGCGCGCGAAATCACCGTTGCCGCCAAGGCCGGCCTGCCCGACCCGACGATGAACGCCCGCCTGCGCCTGGCGATCCAGAACGCCAAGGCCCAGTCGATGCCGAAGGACAATATCGACCGCGCGATCAAGAAGGCTTCCGGCGCCGACACGGAGAACTATGACGAAGTCCGCTATGAAGGCTATGGCCCGGGCGGCACGGCGATCATCGTCGAGGCCCTGACCGACAACCGTAACCGCACAGCTTCTAACGTCCGCTCGATCTTCACCAAGGCCGGCGGCGCCCTCGGTGAAACCGGCTCGGTGTCCTTCTCCTTCGACCATGTCGGCGAAATCACCTACAAGCTGTCCGCGGGTGACGCCGACAAGATCATGGAAGCCGCCATCGAGGCCGGCGCCGATGACGTCGAGACCGATGAGGAAGGCCACTACATCACAACCGCCTTCGAAGCCCTCGGCGACGTTGCCAAGGCTCTCGAAGCCACTCTCGGTGAAGCTGATACCGTAAAGGCGGTCTGGCGCGCCCAGAACAACGTGCCGGTCGACGAAGAAAAGGCCCAGTCGATGCTGAAGCTCATCGACTCGCTCGAAGACGATGACGACGTCCAGAACGTCTATTCGAACTTTGAAGTCTCGGAAGAAGTCCTGGCCAAGCTTTCGGCCTGACGCCTTATCGAATACGGAATCAAAAACCCGGCTGCACTTCAGCCGGGTTTTTGTTTGCCTGAATTCTGCTGGTTAGGCCGCAGCCCGCATGAAATTACCGAGCCCGGCAAAGAGCTCCACCGATTTCAATCGCGCCTCGACGTCATGGATCGGCATCGAGATGATCACCTCGTCGGCCTGCGTCTCCTTCAGGAAGTCGTTGAGCTGAGCTTCGGCCGTGGCCGGCGAGCCGACGACGGCGTAACGCAGCGTGTGTTCGACATTCATCTTCTCCATCGGCGACCAGAAAGCATCCATATCCTTGAGCGGTCGCGGGAAAGGCCCGCGCACATTGCGCCGCAGGTTGACAAACTGCTGCTGGGCCGAAGTGAAATGATACTGTGCCTCCTCGTCCGTTTGCGAAACGGCGCCCATGACGCCGACCATTACATAGGGCTTGTCGAGTTCTGCCGAGGGCTGGAAACGGTCACGGTAGATCGCGATCGCATCGAGCAGCATATCAGGCGCGAAATGCGAGGCGAAGGCAAAGGGAAGGCCGAGCATGGCCGCAAGCTGGGCGCTGTAGAGACTGGAGCCGAGCAGCCAAATCGGGATGTGCGAACCATTGCCGGGTACGGCAAGGATCGCCTGGTTTTCGATCGGCGTACCGAGAAGCTGCTGCAACTCCACCACATCATTGGGAAAGCTGTTTGCTCCGGCATCGAGATTACGCCGCAGCGCCTGCGCCGTGCGCATATCCGTTCCCGGCGCGCGGCCAAGCCCGAGATCGACACGCCCGGGAAACAAAGCTTCCAGCGTCCCAAACTGTTCGGCAATGACGAGCGGCGCATGGTTCGGCAGCATGACGCCGCCCGAGCCGATGCGGATGGTCTTCGTCACCGCTCCGATCTGGCCGAGAATGACTGAGGTTGCAGCGCTTGCAACGCCGGGCATACCGTGATGCTCCGCCATCCAGAAACGCGTATAGCCGTATTCCTCAGCCTTCTGAGCCATTCGCTTCGACGCAGCGAAAGATTGGCTGATGGTCGTGCCTTCAGCCACGGGGGAAAGATCGAGAATGGAAAAGGGAACCATGGAAACCTGCCGCGCAAGAATAGGGGTGCGGTCTATGTAGGTTCGCTATGGAGCTATTCCAAATCGCAGCGCAAACAAAAACACGGGTAGCAAGCGGCTGTCATTCGTCGAAAGCAGAAGAGAATTTCAGTGCACCGGAGGGTGGCGGTCCCTTGAAGACGATCCGCTGCACATATCGCGTTTCGAGATCGCCGTAAGTCAGCCTTCCATCGCTTTCGAAGCCGACGCCGCGATAGACCGAGGGATTGCCGATCAGCGCACAGCCCGTCGCGTCACGCTCTCTCAGCAGGTCCAGACCTTTCTGGATCAACGCTCTGCCGATGCCCTGCCGCTGCCGCTCCGGCTTCACCGAAATCGGCCCCAGCCCATACCATCCGTCCTCGACACCGCCGATCGTGATCGGCGAGAACGCGATATGGCCGATGATCTCTTCGCCCTCTTCCGCAACGAGCGATATCGCAAGGTCACCTGATGCACGAAGATCCCTGACGATCCGGGCCTCGGTATTGTTGCTATAAGGCATCGGCTCGAATGCCGCCCATGTCAGTGCGTGAATGGCATCCGCATCCTCAGGTCTTTCGAAGCGGATAATCATAATACGATCAAGCCCGTTTCCGCAGCAGGTGCATGTCGCCGCCATGCTGCTGATGTCCTTCGCCAAGGGTGAAATTGCCGAGCCGGCGGTCCATTTCCACAGCCTCCGTCGCGAGACGATGGATCGCAGCCGTCGTTTCCTCGACCATAGCCGCATTCTGCTGCGTCATGGAATCGAGTTCGGCGACAGACGTGTTGATCTGCCGTAACGTATCCGCCTCCTCGCGGGTGGACTCCATGATCTCGTTGATCTGGCCGTTGATGGCTTCGACATGGCCGCCGATGCCGGTCAGTGCAACCCCGGCCTTCTCGACGAGGGCCACACCGCTTTCTACCTCATGCGTGGATTTCTGCAGCAGGCTGGAGATTTCCTTGGCTGCACTCGAAGACCGCTGCGCCAGTTCGCGCACTTCCATGGCGACGACCGCAAAGCCCTTGCCGCTTTCGCCGGCACGCGCTGCCTCGACGCCGGCGTTCAGCGCCAGCAGATTGGTTTGGAAGGCGATATCGTCGATGACGGAAATGATGGTGTTGATCTGGCGCGAAGACGTCTGGATCGCCTCCATCGCCGCAATCGTCTCGCGCATGATCTGACTGGAGCCGACCGTTTCCTTCTTGGCATCGCGGGCGATGCGCTCGGCATGCTCGGCTCTTTGGATCTGCACGCGCACCGACTGGGTGATGGCGCTGATCGCATTAGCCGTCTCGGTGATCGAGCTTGCCTGCCGCTCGGTGCGGCCGGCCAGTTCATCCGCCCCCGTGCGCATCTCCTCGGAGCCTGCACGGACGGCCATCGAGTTGCCGCCGATCGCCGTCATCGTTTCGTTAAGCGTTGAGAGCGCCTCGTTGAAGTTCACGCGCAGGCTTTCGAGCTCGCTCGGGAAGCGGGTTTCGATCTGATAGGCCAGATCGCCGCTTGCCAGATGATGAAGCCCTTCGTCGAGTGCCGTGACGACGTCCTGCAGGCTGCGGGCTTCGGCTTCGCGCTGCGCAAGGTTCTCCTGGCGTTCGCTTTCGGCCTGCGCACGCGTTTGCTCGCTCACTGCTTCGAGTTCGCGGCCTTCGATCAGCGATTGCTTGAAACGGCCAAGCGCCTTCGCCATCGTGCCAATCTCGTCCTTGCGGTTCTGGCTGCCGATCTCGACTTCCAGCTTGCCGTCAGCGACTTCGCGTGTCACGCCCGCAAGGCGGGCGAGCGGCGAGAACAGAAAGTTGGTGATGAGCCCCGTGGCAACAGCCATGATGACGAGAACGCCGATGCCGATCCAGGTCAGCAGCGTGGCGATCTCGATGGAGCCGGCATTCAATTCGCTGAGCAGCACGCTTTCGACGACGAGGAACCGGTCACCGCGATAGTCGATGCCGCGCACATAAGCGCGTGCCACACCATCGGCGCGATCGAAATCCGCAACTGTCATCGCCGAGCTCGCTAGCGCATCCTTCACAAAGGTGAACTGCGCAGTATCGAGCGTCGCAAGCCGGCCGGACGCATTAAGACCGACGGCCGAGCCGTCACCTGAAATGATCGCCGCCTGTGCCGTGCTGCCGGACACGATACCCTTCGCTAGAATGCCGGTGACGACGTCGTCGCGCACCTTGAACAGCATCAGACCCTTCGCCTGGCCGAGCTTGACGATCGGCACGGCATAGAAGATCGCCGAGTTGCCGCTGCCCGCATCGACGCGCAGACCGGAGAAGGCCGTCGGCGCGGAATCGTCGGTTGCCTTCGCGGTATTCTCGATCGCCTTGGCATAGGCGATGCCTGATCCGGTGGCCTTCCAGGCGTCGGACTTCAGGTTTTCGGCAAAGTCGTCGTTCTTCTTGTAGGAATAGAGCACGGTGCCGTCGAGATCGACGATCAGCAGATCGCTGAAGGCGGTATCAGTGAGATCGCGGGCCACCTCGCCCTGCGTCTTCTCGTGGCTCGAATAATAAAATCCGCTCGGCCCCTCGGGCTTGGTAAGCTTTTCGCGCTGGTCGGCCGGATTCGGGTTGTTCGTGATAAATACCTTCTTCAGCTCGCCCCGCGCATCGCCGGAGCTCTTCTCCATCGTCTTCCAGCCGCTTTTCAAATTAGTGATCGACATCTGCAGCGCTTCGATGCGCGCTATGGAGGTCGCCTGGTTCTCAAGCTGCTCGAACTGATCCTGCAGCATGTCGCCGCGGAAGATCAGCACACTCTCCTTCGCCTTCAGTGCCTGCTCGTCGGAAACGCGGCTGCTGGCGAAATAGGCGAGGACGTCAATCACCGCGACCGAAAGCGTGGCCAACAGGATGAAGGTGGCAATCACCTTGAAGGACAGGGACTGAAATCTCTGAGCCATGAAAACGAACCCTTCCGGAACGGCGCACCAGTCGGGAAAATCGCCGGCCAGTTGACCTGTAAACAGAACATCGGAGGCTTAAGCCCTGCGGAAGCCGGCCCCTCTCACATTTGATGGACCAGAATTCATGCATCCGGTTTAATTCCCGGTAAATGCCGTACCGAAAACAGGGCGCGTTTTCGCTTTGTTCACATATCGATGGCACTTATTTCGCCTCCGCTATAGGGTGAGCCATGCAAAACACGATTCGCATCATCGGTATCGATCCCGGCCTTCGCCGCACGGGATGGGGCATTATCGATACGCTCGGTAATTCGCTGCGTTTTGTTGCCTCGGGAACCGTCACCTCGGATGGTGACATGGATCTCGCCTCGCGCCTCTGCCAGCTGCATGACGGCCTTGCTGAAGTCGTTCATTCCTACAAGCCGGACGAAGCCGCCGTCGAACAGACCTTCGTCAACAAGGATGCGGTAGCGACCCTGAAGCTCGGCCAGGCTCGGGGTATTGCCATGCTGGTGCCTGCCCGCGCCGGCCTGCCGGTGTCGGAATATGCACCGAACGCCGTAAAGAAGACCGTCATCGGCGTCGGTCACGGCGAGAAGAAACAGATCCACATGATGCTGAAAATTCTCATGCCGAAAGTCGAATTCAAGGGCGACGACGCCGCCGACGCCTTGGCGATCGCCATCTGCCATGCCCATCACCGCGGTGGAAACCGTATGCGCCAGGCGATGGCCGGCTGATCTTTCGCTCGATATCATTTCACCCGAAACCCATCCCTGACGGAACAAGATCATGATCGGCAAGCTGAAAGGCACTATAGACGAGATCGGCGATGACTATGTGCTCGTGGATGTGCACGGCGTCTGCTACGTCGCCTATTGCTCGGCGCGCACGCTCTCGAAGCTCGGTTCCGCGGGAGAAGCCTGCGTGCTCTTCATCGAAACCTATGTGCGCGAGGACCAACTTAAGCTCTTCGGCTTCCAGACGCAGCTCGAACGCGAATGGTTCAATCTGCTGCAGAGCGTGCAGGGCGTCGGCGCGAAAGTAGCGCTCGCGGTGCTTTCGACCCTGACACCTCCCGAACTTGCCAATGCGATCGCCCTCCAGGACAAGACCGCCGTTTCACGCGCCCAGGGCGTCGGTCCCAAGGTCGCGATCCGTATCGTCACCGAGCTCAAGAACAAGGCACCTGCCTTTGCCGGCGATGCGATCAATATCGGCCTCAAGCAGGAGATCGGCGAAGGTGTGGCCGCAGCCCCCGTTGCCGACGCCGTTTCAGCCTTGACCAATCTCGGCTATTCGCGTGATCAGGCAGCCAATGCGGTTGCCGCCGCCATGAAGACCGCCGGCGAAGATGCGGATAGCGCCAAGCTGATCCGTCTTGGCCTGCGGGAACTTTCGCGCTGATGGCCCCGCAGGGTGTCAACGCAGGCCGCTTGGTGTATGGACTTGAGCAAGCTTCGAACGGAAATACCCTATGACCGATGCCCGCCTGATAACGCCTGAAAAGCGTGGCGAAGACCTGGATACGACGCTACGCCCGCAGTCTCTGGACGAGTTCACCGGCCAGGCGGAAGCGCGTGCCAATCTCAAGATCTTCATCGAAGCCGCCAAAAACCGCGGTGAGGCGCTGGACCATGTCCTCTTCGTCGGCCCACCCGGCCTCGGCAAGACGACGCTGGCGCAGATCATGGCAAAGGAACTCGGCGTCAACTTCCGTTCCACCTCCGGCCCTGTTATCGCCAAGGCCGGCGATCTGGCCGCATTGCTGACCAATCTCGAAGAGCGCGACGTTCTCTTCATCGACGAAATCCATCGCCTCAACCCGGCGGTCGAGGAAATCCTCTATCCGGCGATGGAAGATTTCCAGCTCGACCTCATCATCGGCGAAGGCCCGGCCGCCCGCTCGGTGAAGATAGACCTGTCGAAATTCACCCTCGTTGCCGCCACCACCCGCCTCGGCCTGCTGACCACGCCGTTGCGCGACCGTTTCGGCATTCCTGTGCGCCTTTCCTTCTACACGGTGGAGGAACTCGAGCTGATCGTTCGCCGCGGCGCCCGCCTGATGGGCCTTGGCATGACCGATGACGGGGCCCGCGAGATCGCGCGGCGCGCCCGCGGCACGCCGCGCATCGCCGGCCGCCTGCTGCGCCGCGTGCGCGACTTCGCCGAAGTCGCAAGGGCCGAAGCCGTCACCCGCGAGGTCGCCGACGAGGCGCTGACCCGCCTGCTGGTCGACAATGTCGGCTTCGATCAGCTCGACAAGCGTTACCTCAATATGATCGCCGTCAATTTCGGCGGCGGCCCGGTCGGCATCGAAACCATCGCCGCCGGCCTCTCCGAGCCGCGTGACGCGATTGAAGACATCATCGAGCCGTATATGATCCAGCAGGGTTTCATTCAGCGCACGCCGCGCGGCCGCGTTCTGACCGCAATCGCATGGAAACATCTCGGCATGCAGCCGCCGAAGGATATGGAGGCTGCGCAGTTCGGGCTGTTCCGGGAGGACGATTGATTGATCAGCCGGCGCGGCTTTCTCAAACTCATGGGCGGCAGCTTCGCAGGCCTCATGGCGCTCGGCGGGTATGCCTTCGCCTATGAACCGCTGGCCCGGCTGACGATTTCCCGTTATACGCTGACCCCGCCTGGATGGCCGCCCGGCTTGAAGCTTCGGCTTGTCGCACTTGCCGATTTCCACGCCTGCGAACCCTGGATGTCCGCAGCCCGCATCGCTTCGATCTGCGCCCTCGCGAACGAGCTGGAGGGGGATATCACACTCCTGCTCGGTGACTACGCGGCCGGCATGAACATGGTGACGCGTTATGTCCATTCCAGCGAATGGTCAAAGGCGCTCGCGACGCTCGAAGCCCCGCTCGGTGTCCACGCCATCATGGGCAATCATGATTGGTGGGAGGATAGAACTGCGCAGCTGAATGGCGGAGGCGATACGTTCGGACATAGGGCTTTGGCCGAAGCCGGTATTCCCGTCTATAGCAATCGCGCCGTCCGCTTGGAAAAGGGCGGGCATGGCTTTTGGCTGGCCGGTCTGGAGGACCAGTTGGCGCTCCTGCCGGGCAGGAAATGGGGCCGCAGCCGTATGCAGGGTCTCGATGATCTCGACGGAACGCTCGCGCAGGTTTCCGACGACGCGCCAGTCATCCTGCTTGCCCACGAGCCCGATATCTTTCCGCGCGTGCCCGAACGTGTATCGCTGACGCTGTCTGGCCACACGCATGGAGGACAGATCCGTCTTCTCGGTTATTCGCCGATCGTGCCCTCACGCTATGGCGATCGTTATGCCTATGGCCATATCATAGAGAACGGCCGGAATATCATCGTTTCCGGCGGGCTCGGCTGCTCTATCGCGCCGGTGCGCTTCGGCGTTCCGCCGGAGATAGTGGTCATTGATCTCGGATAATATCATGCCCAAAAGAACCGTCGTACGCCTCAATGCAGGCAGCCAGCGCTTCAACTACCGCATCGCCGGGCTCGGCTTTCGTGATGGGCACGTACTTGTCCATCGCGCTGTTCACGAACCTTTCTGGACCTTTCCCGGCGGCCGTGCCGAGATCGGCGAAACCTCTGAGGAAACGCTGAAACGGGAGATGATGGAGGAGATCGGGGTCGAGGTGACCGTCGGCCGCCTGCTCTGGACCGTCGAGAATTTCTTCCATTACGAAGGGCGCGACTGGCACGAACTCGGCTTCTACTATCTCATGGAAATCCCCCAGGAATTTCCGTTCCGCACGCATGAGATCATTCATCGGGTGGAGGATGGCGACAACCATCTGGAGTTCAAATGGGTGTCCGCAACATTCCAGGCCCTGACCGCGCTCGATATTCCGCCCTATTTCATCGCTGCTGAGATCGAAAACCTGCCCGCCTCGCCCCGTCATCTGGTGTGGCGCGACGGCGATCTCGATGACAAGAACTAAGCAATTCCAGCAAGAGTGCGCAGCGGTTTGCGTCCGGAACTGCGTGAAACAAAGGGATAGAGCATTTCCGTGTTTCGGAGAAAACCGGAAATGCTCCAAGAGAGGAGACGCAATGGCGAGTTTCGACCCCTGCCGCATGTTCCGAAAGCTCGCCTACAACAATGCCCTGGCGAATAATCGGCTTCTTTCCGCCTGTGCAAACCTCAAGCCCGGTGAATTTGAGGCCACGCGCGCAAGCTTTTTCCCGTCGATCAAGTCGACTCTGAACCACATAATCACAGTCGACTGGTTCTATATCGATGGCCTCGAAGGCGGCACGTTCGGCCTTCGTGCCTTCGACATCGAGGAACCCTTTGACAACCTGTCATCACTTGCCTCGGAGCAGGCCAAGGTCGACCAGCGCCTTGTTGCCGTCTGCGAAGCGCTGACGCTGGAGAAGCTTGCCTCTACTATTGACCTGCAGCGCGACGGCCGCATCCAGCGGGAGCGCATGGAGGACGTGCTGAACCACCTCTTCCAGCATCAGACGCACCATCGCGGGCAGGTTCATGCCATGCTGTCCGGCAGCAGCGTCGCGCCGCCGCAGCTCGACGAATTCATCGTCAACGACGATGCGAGGTTCCGGAACGGCGAGATCACCGCACTCGGCTGGAGCGAAGAGATGCTGATGCGCTGAGCAACTCCAGCAAAGGCGCGCAGCGGTCTCGCGGTCGGAATTGCGTAAAACACAGAGATAGAGCATTTCCGTAGTTCAAAGAAAAACAGAAATGCTCATCCCTTGAGACGCGCTTTCAGGCCATTGATGATCGTCTTGGTCAGAAGACCGTAATTCTCATCGAAGTGATGGTCGCCCGGCAGTTCGATCACCTCGCCGCCGACATCCTTGACGGCAGGGCACGCTACATCATCGTCATCATCCTTGCCGTAGATGCACTGGACGAGTTTCGGATCGGTACCCTTGAGGTCCTTGATAGGATCGCCGCTCGCCCCGTCGGTCTTCTGACCCAGCCAGCCCATGACGGAGATCACGTAGTCGACCTGGTGCGACAGCGACAGAAGCGAAATCTGCGCCACCGTCTCCTTCTCGGCCGGCTTCAGACGCTGATAGGTGGCAGGCAGGATATCGGCGCCGAAGGAATAGCCGATCAGCAGAACATGCTTCACCTTCCACTGCTTGCGGTAGAAGTCGATGATACGGGAGAGGTCGTCGGCCGTTTCCTGCGGCTCTCTCTCCGTCCAGAAATAGCGCAGCGAGTCGATGCCGACGACGGGAATGCCCTCCTTCTGCAACATGCCGCCCACTTCCTTGTCGATATCACGCCAGCCGCCGTCGCCGGAATAGATGACGGCCATCGTATCGAGGTTCGGCTTGGCATCGAGGATCGCGAGCGGCAGGCCAAGCGGATTGTCGAAGGCACCCGAGGCCGTTACCAGATCATCGAGCGTATCGGCAAACGTGGTCTGCGCATCGTCGGAAGAATCGCGGATTTCGATCGCATCATGTACTTTCTTCAGATCCTCGACATGGGCACGACCATCCTTGTCGGCCGCAGGCGTGAAGGTGGCGATAACAGGGTCCGGCAGGGCGCCATCGCTAAGCCCGTAGATGCTACGGTCCCCCACCACCCGCTTGGTCGCCGGCGTGCAGAGCTCCTTGGTCAGCGGAATACCTGCGCGCGGATCGACGGCGAATGTCTGACCGATCGTCGCATCGGGCGTCTGCGCGGCAATGGCCAGCGCCAGAGCGCCGCCCTCGCCGATTCCGGCGATGATGGGCAGGTGATATGGGCTGTTGCCTGCGGCGCGCTGCACCTGCTGGCTCAGAGATTCAATATCGGAAACCGTATAGATGCAGCCATCGTTCAAGCTGACGTCGTAGCGATTGAGCGCTTCCATATAGGACGGAAAGTCGACGCCGATGACGACGGTACCCTCCGAAACCAGGCGGTCGGCCTCGGTCTTTTCATTGTCTCCCCAGCCGGCGGCATCGGAGATCAGGAAGACGGCGCCCTTCACTTCGCCCTGCGGCAGGAAAATGTGCGGTGAAGGGATAAGGCCTGTCTCGAAACTATCAGTGGTTTCTTCCGCAGCATAGGACGGCGCAGCCGCGAGCATGCTGACGCATGCAGCGGCAAAGAGTATGTTTTTCATCATTTTCTCACTACCCCTTTCAATCCGCCTCCGATCAGAAATGTCGCATCCATCAATGCGATCATCGGATTGCCCCCTCCTGAAACCGCAAGATAGCGCGGTTGCCAGTGCGGATGAAACTTGGATTTGAAGGCACGAAGCCCCTTGAAGTTGTAGAAGCGCTCGCCGTGTTCGAAGACGGTCCCGCCGATACGATCCCAGACGGGCGCCACCTCGCGTTTCGACATGCCGGAGAGAGGCGCCATGCCGAGGTTGAAATGCGTAAAACCCTGGGCGCGCAGATATTCCATGATCTGCACGAACAGGAAGTCCATTGACCCCTTCGGCGCGTCAGGCGAGAAACGCATCAGATCGATCGTCCCCTCCTCTTTCGCCGTGGTGACGAGGATATTGGCAAAGGCGACGATCCGGCCGTCCTTCTTGAGAACGCCGACCGGCTGCGACATCACATAATCCGGATCGAAGGCGCCGAGCGAAAAGCCCTTCTCCTTGGCATTGTGATGCTCGAGCCAGCCATTGGAGACGGCCGAGAGATCGCCGATGATTGCAGGAATATCGGCGGGTTCGACAACGGCGAATTCCAGTCCGTCGCGTTGGGCGCGGCTTGCCGTCTGGCGCAGGTTCGCCCATTTGCCGCCCTTCATCTCGAAGGTGCGCAGATCGGCCACCGCCAACTCACCGAGCTTGAAGGCGCGCAGGCCAGCATCCGCGCAGTGCGAGAGCAGCGCCGGCGAGATCTGGTAGAAGACTGCACGGCAGCCGGCGGCACGCGCCGCTTCCACGAAGCGCCAGACCAACTCCTGCACGGCATGATGGTCGCCGATCGGGTCGAACAGCGCGATCCACGAACGGCCCTGCCGGCCATACATGATGAAGGCGTCGCCCTTTTCCGAAAACATGATGGACTTGTCGCCCATGCGCACCAGATTGGCGTCCGCACTATCCTGCTTCGCGACGATCTCGACAGCGCGGCGGACCGATTCTTCGTCCGCTGGCTCCGGCTTGAAGGTCGCCGGCCTCAGCAGGCTGAAGATGGCGATCGCCGAGGAAATGATGGTGATGCCGAGCACAGCGCGCAGACCGCGCGGCGCTTCCGCCGCAAATTCGAACTGCCACCAGAGTTCGTTGCTGTACTCCACGTCACGATAGACGAAGAGCAGGATGACGACCGCGCCGACGATGATGACCGCAATCGCCATCAGCCAGGATGCCGTCATCGCCTGGTTGAGAAGCGAGGCATGACGAGTAAAGAGCCGGCGACTGACGAACAGCCCGAAGACCAGGAAGGCAAGGAAGGCCGCCTCGACAAGGGCGATCGCCTTCAGCAGCGACAGCGTGAGGGCAGCAACGGCCGAGAATACCGCCACCCACCAGGCGCCGTCGAGCCGCTGGCCCAGGCCTCGCGCGGCAACCACCAGCGCAAGACCAAGCAGACTGGAGAGGAAGTGCGCGCCTTCCACCATCGGCAGAGGCAGATAGTTGGAGAGGAATTCGAGGTTCTGGTCGGGCGTCGGCGTCACGCTCGAAAAGATCAGCATGACGCCCAGGAGCAGCGCCAGCGCAGAAAGAAGCTGCGGCATCAGCCGCCCGCCGATGCGCCGCACGCTGGAAGCGGCCGGATGATCCACGAAGCGGCGTAGCTCGGTGGCCGAGACCGCAAGGATGGCGATTAAGAGCGGCAGCACATGATAGATAAGGCGGTAGAGCACCAGCGAGCCAAGTACAGCATCGATATTCACCGCGCTGCCAAGTGAGGCGATGATGACCGTCTCGAAGACGCCGAGCCCTGCCGGAACATGGCTCAGCACGCCAAGCCCGACGGCGATCGCATAAACCGCCAGAAACACCGGCCAGCCGATCGCCGTCTGCGGCAGGAGCACGTAAAGCACTGTGGCGGAGGCTGCGATATCGAAGGCGGTGACCAGGAACTGGCGCGACCAGGTACGAGAATCCGGCAGGCGGATGGCGATCGACCCGATCTCGATCACCCGGCCGTCGCGACCGAGCACCATGAGAGAGCCGAGGATCGCCAGGATCACCGCTGCCATGATGCGAAGCCAAAGGCTGCCGACGCTGATCAGCGGCGCAATTTCATCGGCGATGATAAGCAATGCAATCGCCGCCACGGCAGCAAGACCGAGGCCGAAGGATAGTGTCACGAAGGCAATGATGCGGCCGATATCCTCAGGCGAAAGTCCAAGCCGCGTATAGGCGCGGTAACGGATCGCTCCACCCGAAAGCGCACCGAAACCAGCGGTATTGCCCACCGCATAGGCACTGAAGGCCGTAAGCGCGACATGCGGAAAAGGCAGCCGCTTGCCGATATATTCGATGGCGTTGAGATCGTAGAAGACGAGCGCCAGAAAGCTCAGTGCCGTGAATAACAAGGCGAGCAGGATGGAACTCAGCCGAGTTTCCGCCAGCGCCTCCACAACATCGTCGTAGCGCACTTCGTCCGTCAGTTGCATGATCGCGTAACCGACGAGACAGAAGATGAGAAGCGTGGCGAAAGCCGTTAACGGCGTCCGGTAGCGTCGAAAGAGCGCACGCAGCGAAAAGCCTTCTTCCGTCTCTGAAATCTCTTCCAAATTGCCGTGACCCGACATCTCGTACCTGCTGCAACTGCCATTCTGGCGGGAATCTCTTTCGAAAGACGTAACATACGCGGCATGCAAGCTCTATGAAGCCGTGCCGCGGCTACCCACACCCGCGCTTGCCGCCTCCTTCATCCCCAATTGGGGCAAATTTGCGCAGCACACAGGCCCGAATGCATTGCATTTTCGTAAGCTTCTCGTCGCCCCCGATGCATATCCGAAAAGATCAGGCCGCCGGCTCGTCGCGCGTGCGTGAGTGCGCCGCATAGCGAGCGGCGGCGGCATCCGCATCGAGTTCCCGCTCGCCGGAAACCTGCACTGTTGGCACGGCGAACTGGATGCCGTTTTCCTTGAAGGCATTGCGGATCATCGCCAGTGCGTTGCGGCGGATGACGAACTGCTCGCCGGGCTTGGTCATCATCGACAAGCGGATTTCGATGGCGAACTCGCCGAACTGCTCGACACCCTTCATCTTCAGCGTCTCGATGATGTTGGGACCCCATTCCGGGTTCTCGAGAAGTTGCTGGCCAATCTGCTTGATGATCTTCTTCGTCTTCACGAGATCGGTGTCGTAGGTCACGTTCAGGCTGATCTTGTCGATCGTCCAGTCGCGGTTGAGATTCTTGACTGCCCCAAGTTCGCCGAAAGGCACCGTCGTCAGTGGCCCGCGGTGATGACGAAGCTTCACGGACCGCAGGCTGAAGGCTTCGACGACACCCTTGTGACTGCCGCTTTCGATATATTCGCCCACACGAAAAGCATCGTCCCACAGATAAAACATGCCACTGATGACATCCTTGACGATCGTCTGTGCACCGAAGCCGACCGCGACGCCGACAACACCGGCGCCGGCAATCAGCGGCCCGATCTCGATGCCGAGGCCCGACAGCACCATCAAGGCGCCGATCACGACGATGACAACCGCGATGATGTTTCGAAAAATCGGCAGCAGTGTCTGCAACCGGGCGCGCTTGACCTTCTCCTCGTCGCTGACCGCGCCATTGATCGGCGCATCGACAAGCTTGCCGTCGATATAGGCCTTGACGAGATGCCAGAGCAAGTCTGCTGCAAGCAGGATGACGATGCCACCGATGATGCCCCGCGCCACCCGGTTAATCATCGTCTCGTTCGACATCATCATCGCGGTGGTTTCGACGCCGAGCATTCGCCCGAGCCAGACCGCTGCGAGGGCGATAATGACCGCCCGCACACCGCGGTCGAGCAGTACGGTCGCGATGCGTCGCTGGGCGAGGAAGCCTGCCTCGGCCTGGTGGAACGACTTGACCGCGAGCGTCGACACCGAAAGCACCTTCGGCAACAGCAGGAGATAGATGCAGACCCAGAGGAGCCAGTCAAAACCGAGCACCCAGATGCCCCAGAGCAGCAGGAAGTAAAGAATCAGCAGCCAGGTTGCGGCGTGACTGCGCCGTGTTTCATTGCCCGGCCGCGAGCAGACCGCCTCCGTCGCGATCAGGAAGAGCCCGATGCCAAGCACATAGCCGACCAGATAACGTGAGCCGATCGAATAGCCGAGCGGCTCCATCGACTGCAGGACGGCCCAGCCGAAGATGAAATAGATGACGAAAAGCACGCAACGCCGAAACCAGAATTGCGCAACGGCGTGATCGACCGCAACCGTCGGCCCTTCCCCACGCGGCAAGGTGACAAGATCGACGATGACCCCGCCGAAGGAAATGGCAAAGCGCTGCACGACCACCGCTATGGCAATGGCGATTGCGATATTCTGGCTGACCGGCGGCCAGTTGAAGCTCACCAGCACCAGCCCAGTCGCCAAGCCGAAGACAATGGCGGGGATGACACGCGCGGCAAGCCTTGCGCCCGTCATCTGCGCCGCCCGTTCCCGCCTTTCGCGCACGGCGGTCCTCACGAGCATTTCGACGATGAAGCCGGTGATCAGGATGGCGAGAAATTGCGCGGCCATGCGCAAGGGGCCGGCCGCGCTCAATTCGCCGACGAAGAGCGATGAAGCACGGGCAACTTCGGACGGCAGCGTCATCGCGGCGCCGGAAACCATGGCGATATGCCGGCGGGCCCGCTGGAGGCGGCCCGACAACACCGACATCTCCTCGTCATTGCCATCAGAAACCGCAGGCGCCGCCATCTGCGTGGCCATCCATTGCTTGACCTCCGGCGTCTGCATCAGTTCCATCATCTGCCGCACCTGGGCAGGCGGCGGCGCAACATCAGGAG